>NZ_JALPRH010000008.1:0-281751 GCF_030464795.1 Paraburkholderia sp. SECH2 | reverse complement strand
AATGCGACGCGCGTCGGTCTCGATCTCTATCGCTGTGCGCGGCGGTTTGGCCTGCTCCTCGCGCCACCGCGCGACCCAGCGACGCAACGCCGTGTCGCCAACGCCCAGCGCTTCGCAGGCCCGCGAGTATGAATAGCCCTTGCTGACCACCAGCTGGACTGCTTCTGCCTTGAATTCTTCAGGAATGTTCCGTCTGCTCATTTCTCACCTCAGTTGGAGAATTATCCCCTTTAGAGGTGTCCAGGTTCATTGAACCACTACAGTGCCGCCCCGCACAGGGGCAACGCTAATAGACCACTAACAATTCAAGGAAAGGCACCAAAGCCAGATCAAGGAGAAGCCAAAGCCCTAAGAACACGGCCAAAAAGCGCCGCGCAGGCAAAAAACCTCAAAACCTTTATTTCGCCAACTTGGAATGCCGCCGCGAATAACCAAAATAAATAACCATCCCAATCAACAACCAAACCACAAACGCCACCCAGGTAACAGCCTGGAGATTCACCATCAAAAACAAACAAGAAGCGACAGCCAACACCGGCACCACCGGTACACCAGGACACCGGAATGCCCGCGGCAACTCAGGATGCGTCTTCCGCAAAACCAGCACCGCAATCGACACCATCGAAAACGCAGCCAACGTGCCGATATTGATCAGCTCAGCCAGCACATTCAACGGCACCAGCGCGCCAATCAACCCGAAGAAAATCCCCACGAGCCATGTCGTAAAGAACGGCGTCGCATACTTCGGATGCACCCGGGAAAGCCGCGCCGGCAACAACCCATCCCGCGACATCGCGAAAATCACGCGCGTCTGGCCATACGCCATCACCAGAATCACCGTCAGCATGCCCAGCACGGCGCCAAGGTCGATAAAGCCCGCTACCCACTTCTGACCGGCCACCTGCAACGCGTACGACACCGGATGCGAAATGTTCGCGAACTGCGCCGACGGCACGATACCCGTGACCACCGCCGCCACCGCGACGTACAGCACCGCGCACACGCCCAGCGATGCAATGATCCCGATCGGCAAATCTCGCTTCGGATCCTTCACTTCCTCCGCCGCGGAAGACACCGAATCGAACCCGATGAACGCGAAGAACATCACCGCCGCCGCACCGAACACGCCGTTCCATCCGTTCGGCATGAACGGATGCCAGTTCGCCGGCGTCACGTGGAAAACGCCTACGCCGATCACCAGCAGCACCACGATCACCTTGATCGCCACCATGATGTTGTTGATCCGCGCGGATTCACGCACGCCAAGCGACAACAGCGCCGTGATCGCCATCATCACGAGGAAAGCGGGCAGGTTGAACCATGTCTCGTGCCCCGGCAAAGCGCCCGGCGCCGCCGTCAGCGCAACCGGCAAGCTCACGCCGAAGCCCGACAGCAGCGATTGCAGATAGCCCGACCAGCCGACCGATACCGCCGACGTTGCCAGCCCATACTCGAGCATCAAGTCCCAGCCGATGATCCACGCGGCCAGTTCGCCAAGCGTGGCGTACGAATACGTGTAGATGGACCCCGCAACCGGAATCGTCGAGGCGAACTCGGCATAGGCGAGCGCGGCGAACCCGCAGGCAATCGCCGCGATCAGGAACGACACCATCAGCGCCGGGCCAGCTTGAACCGCGCCCGTGCCGGTCAGCACGAAAATGCCGGTGCCGATAATGGCGCCGACGCCGAGGAAAGTCAGATCGAGCGCGCCGAGCGCCTTCTTCAGGCCGGCGTTCTGAGCGCTCGCGGCGATCATGTGCTCGACGCTCTTTTTACGAAACAGGGACATTGGCGGTGGGTCTCCAGTAGTGCACGCATCTTGCGCGCCGAATGTCAGGGGAAACCCGCGATTTTAGCGGATGCGCGCCTTTGCACCATTTTGGGACGGTGTTTTTAGCGTTTGAAGGGGAGGCTAAAAATGCCTGATGAAAGCGATTTAGGCGTGCCGTTTGTCTGAGCACATCGCGTGGTGGGAAGGCTTTCGCGCGCTGCATGCCCCATCGGGTGAAATCGCGCTCGTGCGATCGAACACTGGCGCTGGTTGGACGCTATTTAGCTATCTGGGGAAGAAAGCTTCAACCGGCCATCGCCGGATTCAAATCGACGAGACGGTTGCTCATCACATAGAAGGTCAGCTCGGCGTTATTGCGCAGCTTCATCTTTTCGAGCAGCCGGGTGCGATACACGCTGACCGTCTTCACCGACAGCGATAACGTTATGGCGATATCCGTCAGCCGCTTGCCGGACGCGAGCATGCATAGCGTCTGGTATTCGCGATCCGAGAGCTTTTCGTGCGGCAATTGTTCGCCGTCGAAGGAGACATAGTCCGCCAGCGCTTCGGCCATGGCCGGGCTGACGTATTTGCGGCCCGCCGCGACCTGCTGGATCGCGCAGATCATCTGCGCGGCGTCGACCGTCTTCGACAGGTAGCCGGCGGCGCCCGCTTTCAGCGCGCGCACGGCGTACTGGTCCTCGCGGTACATCGAGAACATCAGTACGGCCACGCGCGGCGCCTTGCGCTTCAAACGCTTGAGCACTTCGACGCCATTCATGTCCGGCAGCGAAATGTCGAGCAGCACCACGTCATAGTTGCGTTGGGCAACGGCTTCGAGCGCTTCGGCGCCGGTTTCCGCCTCGGTGACTTCGCGCGCCACGCCGCGGTCGAGCAGCAACTGGCGGACGCCCTGGCGGACCACCGCATGGTCGTCGGCGAGGAGGATGCGCAGGCTCATGATGGCGTGCTCACGATTGCAGCGCGCGACGCTCGGCGCCCGGTGCGCTCGCCAGCATCGCATCCCACGCAAAGCGCGCCTGCACGAGCGTGCCGCGCGACGCAGCGCTGCTGTCGCCACGGCCTGAGCCGATGCGCCGGGCGCTGATCCGCAGCGTGCCGTCGAAGGCGGCGCAGCGCGCCTGCATGCCGCTCAGCCCGAAATGGCCGCGACGGCTGCGGGCGGTGCGCGTCAAGCCGATGCCGTCGTCGGTGATGATCAAGCTCAGGTGGCGCCGGCCGGCCTCGATCCGTACGTCGGCGGATTCGGCGCGCGCGTGCTTGGCAATATTGTTCAGTGCTTCCTGGGCGACCCGGAACACGGCCAGCGCGGCGTCGGTGGGCAGGCGCGTGAGCCGCACGTCAGCGGCGCAGACGAAGCTCGTACGCAGGTTCGTGCGCGCGGCGAAGTCGCCGGTCCATTGCGCCAGCGCGCCGACAATGCCCGCTTCGAGCGACGGCGCATGCAGTTCCGCGACGGCCTGGCGGCTGGCGGCGCACACGGCGTCGAGCGAGCGATTCGCAACGGCGAGCGCTGCCGCGCACTGCGGCGGCGCATCGGCCGGCAGCCAGGTTTCGACGCCGGCAAGGGCGAAACGCGTCGCGGTCAACTCGGCGCCGACGCCGTCGTGCAGCTCGCGCGCCACATGGCGGCAGGCAGCTTCCTGCGCCTGAACGAGCTCGGCCGACAGCTGGCGCACGCGGGCGCGCAGTTGCGCGAGTTCGTGCTCAGCCGCGGAGGGCGGCGCGGCGTGTGCAAGTGAAGGCGAAATGTGGGCGCTAAACGGGACGACGGTCGACGTATCCATGACTTTCCCTCTCAGGAAGCAGTGCAAACGGCGAAGCGGGTGCGCATCGGCGGCGCGAAGACGAAAGAACGCATGCGAGTCTCTGGCCTCCAGTGACGTCCGTTACGCGTTGTGCGAGATGGACAAATTGCTACGGTGCGGCGTAACGAAATTTACATTCAGTAACAAGTCGACCGTACGATGGCGTCATATTAATCCGACTAATCGTGCGCCGCGATGATATCTCAAAAAAAGAAAAAAATGCAGGTGCACCAAGGGTTAGCGCCTACATTTGACGCAATGCTTGATGTGCTGCGGCGCTGAGTATTGTAGGAAGAATGCTGACATCAAATGTCAGGGCAATGGCGGCAATTGTAACTGCGCAACAAAAAAAGGAGCCCGAAGGCTCCTTTCTGTTGATTGCGCGGCGCGCGCGGCTCAATTTGCGTGTCTGCTTAGCCGACGAACGCCTTTTCGACCACGTAGTGACCCGGCGCATTGTTGCTGCCTTCCTCGAAGCCGAGGTCGTCGAGCAGCTTGCGCGTGTCGCGCAGCATGTGCGGGCTGCCGCACAGCATCACGCGGTCGTCTTCCAGCGAGAAGCCCGGCACGCCGAGATCGGCGAACAGCTTTTCGGTTTCGATCAGTTCGGTGATACGGCCGCGGTTCTGGAACGCTTCGCGCGTCACCGTCGGGTAGTACAGCAGCTTTTCCTGTACCAGTTCGCCTAGGTGCTCGTGCGCCGGCAGGTGATCGGTGATGTATTCCTTGTACGCGAGTTCGTCGACGAAACGGCAGGTGTGCGTCAGGACCACGCGCTCGTAACGCTCGTAAATGTCCGGATCTTTAATGATCGACATGAACGGCGCGAGACCCGTGCCGGTGGACAGCAGCCACAGCGTCTTGCCAGGCAGCAGGTTGTCGGCCATCAGCGTGCCGACCGGTTTCTTGCCGATCAGGACTTCGTCGCCGACCTTCAAATGCTGCAAACGCGACGTGAGCGGGCCGTCCTGCACCTTGATGCTCAGGAATTCGAGGTGCTCTTCATAGTTCGCACTCGCAAGGCTATAGGCGCGGATCAGCGGCTTGCCGTCGACTTCGAGGCCCACCATCGTGAACTGGCCGTTTTCGAAACGGAACGACGGATCGCGCGTGCAGGTGAAGCTGAAAAGCGTATCGGTCCAGTGATGGACGCTCAGGACTGTTTGTGAATTCAGGTTGCTCATGGCTTCTTGGATAGTGCGAAAACAAAGGCGGCCAGTCGTTTTAGCCGGCCGGCACGGCAAGGGCGATGCTGCGCTAACCCGAGATCGGGAATCACGCGCAATCCGCTATTTTACCGCGCCCGCTGCCCGAGGGCTCTGGCGCGGCGGTTGAGCGTGGTAAAGCGGGTTACCGGACCCGGAAGCGTCGGCGCCGATGGTTGTGACGATCGGCACCGCGAAGTACGTTGGCGTGGTTGCAGCCGCGCTTCAGCAAGGGTACGGCGATGGGCGAAAACCGCGCAGGGCGGCTGCCATCGGCTGTCCGGCATGCGCCGGATAGGCGTCCCGCGCGGGCAACATTTTCAGGATGATACCGAAACCCGCCGTGCACCGCAGCATTGACCCTGCTAATAAAACTGGCAAATGGGCGGGAGGTCGGGACGAAAGGTGAGGAAATTGGGCCGTAAAGGCGAGACGCGCGGGGCGAGCGCGCGCACTTCTGGTCGCGCTGCCTGGTCTTGCTGGGTTGGTACACAAAGGTTGATTGTCGCTCGGGCGAGGAGCTGGAATCCCTTATGAAATAAAGATTCCAGCGTTTCCCGTTTTGATTACGCCGGAGCCGCCACGCGCTTCTTGCCGCGCTGCTTCAGCACTCTCGCTTGCAGCACGATCACCAGCAACAGGAACACCCCGCGAATCACCGATTGCCAGTACGCCGACAGGCTGATGAACCCCAAACCGTTTTCGAAGTTCAGCAGATTGAACACCAAGCCGAGCAACAGCACGCCGGCGATCGTCATCGCAATCGAGCCTTCGCCGCCGGTGAGCAAGGTGCCGCCGAGCACCACCGCCGAGATCGCGAACAGCTCCCAGCCGACGCCTTCGTTCGGCTGACCGGCGCCGAACTGCGCGGCGAGGATCACGCCCGCCATGCCGGCGAGCAGCCCGCTTACGGCATAAGCCATCACCAGCGTGCGGTCGACGTTCAGGCCCATCAGCCGCGCCGCTTCCTCGCTGCCGCCGATGGCCAGCGAATGCCGCCCGAAGCGCGTGCTGCGCAGCGCGAGCCAGCCGGCGATTGCGGCGACCGCCGCGACGATCCCCGGGATCGGCAGGCCGAACAGATCGCCTTGACCGAAGTTGCCGAAGTTCGAGTCGGCGGCGATCGACACCGCATCGTTCTTGCCGAGCAGCAGCGCGACGCCGTGCGCGCCGAGGCTGGTCGCGAGCGTCACGATGAAGGGCAGGATTTTCAGTCGCGTGATGATCAGGCCGTTGAGCACGCCGACGGCCATGCCGGCCGCGCAACCGGCAACGACCGCGACCCAGCCGCCGTACACGCTGGTCAACGCAGCGACGACGCTCGCAAGAGCTGCCACCGTGCCGACCGACAGATCAATGCCGCCCGTGATGATCACGAAGGCCATGCCGATCGAGATCAGCGCGAACATCGAGTTGTAGCGCCAGAACGAGGTGATGTTGTAGGCCGAGCCGAAGTGGTCATAGCGCACGAGTCCGAGCACGATGAGCGCGACCAGAGCAAGCAGGATGGGAAGGTTCTTTTTCATCGCATCGAATCCGAAGTGTCCTGGAGGCGTTAGCGCGAGCGCCGCTGCACATAAACCGCCGCGACGATGATGCCGGCCTTCACGACCAGGGCCGCCGCGTCGGGAATGCCGTGCGCGAGCAGCGTATAGCGCAGCAACTGGATGATCAGCGCGCCGATCAGCGTGCCGCCGATATACGCCTTGCCGCCCGTCAACGCCGTGCCGCCAACCGCCACCGCGGCGATCGCATCGAGTTCCACGCCGAGTCCCACTACGTTCGCATCCGAGGACGAATTCACCGAGATCGAGATCAGCCCCGCGAGTCCCGCGAGTGCGGCGCACAACGTGTAAGCGATCAGCTTGACGGTGGCTGTCGGCACACCGCACAGATAGGCGGCCTTTTCGTTGCCGCCGGTGATCAGCAGATACTGGCCGAACAGCGTTTTGCGCACGACCCACGTGAACAGTACGACTAGCGCAAGCATCAGCAGCACCTGGAACGGCACGCCGGCGACCTTGCCCAAGGCGATCCACTGGAATGCGGGCGTGTTGAACGCCTGCAGGCTGCCATCAGTGACGACCTGGGCGATGCCGCGCCCGGCGATGAACAGCACCAGCGTCGCGACAATCGGCTGGACGGATAGCCTCGTCACCAGCAAGCCGTTGAAGACGCCGCACGCGGCGGCGGCCAGCACCGGCAGCACGAACGCGAGCGCGATACCGCCTGGTCCTGGAATATTCAGGAACAGCATCGGCGCGAGCGCCCCCGAGATCGCCATCGATGCGCCCACGGACAGATCGATGCCGCCCGTCGCCACCACCAGCGTCATGCCGATGCCGACGATCACGATCGTCACCACCTGCGTCATGTTGACGTTGAAGGTTTGCAGCGACCAGAAGTGCGGGGTGAAGATCAGGTTGAAGAGCACCATGGCGAGCAACACGATCACTTCGCGTTGCATGGCCAGGTGCCGCCATTTCTTCACCGTCGATGCGGCCGTGGCGCGTGATGTGGCAGCGTCCGGCATAGGCGGCGTGGCTTGGGTGTGTAACGACTCGGTGTGCAACTTAAGCGCCATGACGGTCGCCCTCCAACGCGTCTTCGATATGTGCGGTCTGGGCGGCTTCGACCAGTTGCGATTGGCCTTCGCCGCCGTAGGCGATGGCGTCCATGATGGCGGTCTCGCTCATGTCGGCGCCGTTCAGTTCGGCGACGGTGCGGCCGTCGCGGATCACCACCGCGCGGTCGGCCACCGCCGTCAGTTCTTCGAGTTCGGATGCGGACAGCAGCACGGCGAGGCCGGCGTCGCGCAGTTCACGCACGATCTTCGCCACGTCGGCTTTCGCGCCGACATCGATGCCGCGCGTCGGTTCGTCGAGCAGCAGCAGCGAAGGTTCGGCAGCGAGCCAACGCGCGAGCAGGACCTTCTGTTGATTGCCGCCCGAGAGTTCGCGAATCGGCTGATCGGCCGAGCGCAGCTTGATGCCGAGCGACGCAATGAAACGGTCGACGATCACCTGCTGTTTCTTCACATCCACCACGCCATTCTTCGCCAGCGTGCGCAAGCAGACGAGCGTGAGGTTGTCGCGCACCGAGAGTTCGGGGACGATGCCTTCGGCTTTGCGGTCCTCCGTGAGGTAAGCCAGGCCACGCGCAATTGCGTCCTGCGGCGACTTCAGCGCCACCGTTTCTCCGCCGATCGACAATGAACCGTGTTCGAGCGGATCGGCGCCGAACATCAGGCGCATGGTTTCGGTGCGGCCCGAGCCGAGCAGGCCCGCGAGACCCACTGCTTCGCCCGCGTGCACTTCAAGCGATACGTCGCTCACTTTCGGATGCGCGCTCAGCTGCGTCGCAGCGATCGCCTGCTTGCCGCGCCGCGCGAGGTTCGCTTCACGCGCAGCGGCGTCTTCGTGCACGACGGCGGCGAGCGTGCGGCCGAGCATCGTCGTGACGAGTTGCAGCTTGTCCATCTCCGCCATCGTGCTTTCCGCGACTGTTTGACCATCGCGCATCACGGTGACGCGGTCGCATAGCGCATAGAGTTCGTCGAGCCGGTGCGAGACGAAGATCACCGCGCGGCCGTCGTCGCGCAGTTTGCGCACCACGGTGAAGAGCAATTCCACTTCCCGCTCATCGAGCGACGAGGTGGACTCGTCCATGATGACCATCTTCGCGTCTGACGAGACGGCGCGCGCCAGCGCCACCATCTGCTGAATCGCGGTCGAATAGCGGCCGACGGGTTTCTTCACATCGATCTGCAAACCGAACGAATCGAGCAGGGCGGCGGCGCGTTGCTGCACCGCGCGCCAGTCGATCAGGCCGAAGCGGCGTGGCTCGCGGCCGAGGAAAATGTTCTCCGCCACGGAGCGGAACGGCACGAGGTTGATCTCCTGATAGATCGTGCTGATGCCGGCTTCACGCGCCTGCTTCGGGGTGCGGAAATCGACTTCCCGGCCTTCGAAGCGCACGCTGCCCGAGCCGCGCCGATACGCGCCGGTCAGGATCTTGATCATGGTCGATTTGCCGGCGCCGTTCTGGCCGATCAGCGCGTGCACTTCGCCGGCTGCCACGCTCAGATTGGCGCTGCGCAACGCGGGGACGCCGCCGAAGCTGATGCCGATGTCCTGCATCTCCAGCAGCGGCGAACGGGTAAGGGGAGAGTGCGGTGTCTGCGTGCCGGATTCCGTCACGGGTGTCCTCCTGATGCGTGTGCTGCTTCACGTGCTGCATGCATTGCATACGCTCGGCAGTGCGAGCCGCTGTGGCCGTTCGTTCGGGCTCCATGCAGGCGCTGTCGTCGAACCATGTTACGCCGCATAAAAGCGAAGCGACGGTCCGTGCTGCCACGAACGCGTCGCTCCGAACCCTTCCCGTCACTCGTCCCCCGAGGAGATTGATTCGGGGCGGAGACGTCCTGCGGGCACAGCCCTCGAAGAAGCTCTCTCCGAGGTGCGGAGCGCCTGGACACTCCGCTAAGGCGCTGCCCTCAAGCTACACAACCGCGTGTACGACGGCGGCTGTCGATCAATAGCCGTACTGCATGCTCTGCTGCACGTTGCTCTTGTCGTAGAAGCGGTCCGAGACCTTGACCCACGTCGGGATCTTTTCGCCCTTCGCGTAACGTTGGGCGACGTCGCAGGCGAGCGGGCCGAAGAACGGGCTCGACTGCACGCTCGCGCCGAGTTCGCCGGCGGCGATCGCGTCCATGCCGCCCTTGGTGCCGTCGATCGTGACGATCTGGATGTCCTTGCCAGGCTGCTTGCCGGCGGCCTTGATCGCGGCGATCGCGCCGAGCGCCATTTCGTCGTTATGCGCGTAGACGGCGGTCACTTCCGGGTGCGCCTGCAACAGCGTTTCCATCACCTGACGGCCCTTGTCGCGCGCGAAGTCGCCGCTTTGCGAGGCGATGATCGTCATGCCCGGGTTCTTCGCGATGATTTCGTCGAAGCCCTTCTTGCGGTCGTTCGCTGCGGACGCGCCCGTGGTGCCTTCGAGTTCGATGATCTTCGCCTTGCCGCCGGTCGCCTTGACGAGCCAGTCAGCGGCGCGATGGCCCTGATCGATGAAGTCGGAGCCGATGAAGGTGATGTAGTCGCGGCCCGCCTTGGCCACCGACTGATCGACGTCACGGTCGACCAGGATCACCGGAATGCCGGCCTTTTTGGCTTGCAGCACGACCGGTGCAAGCGGCTTTTCTTCGCGCGGCGGGAACACCAGCAGATCGACGTGCTGCGCGATCATGTTCTGGATGTCCGAGACCTGCTTGGAGTTCGAACTATTGGCGTCGGTCATGACCAACTGCCAGCCGCACTTCGCGGCGATGTCCTTGAAGCTCTTGGTTTCCGCGAGACGCCACGGATTGTTGCTTTCGGTCTGCGCGAAGCCGACCTTCAGCGGAGTCTTGGTAGGCAACTTCGGCAGCGCGTCGTCGGCGTACGCCGTCGCCGTGGCGACGCCGAAACCGATGGCCAGAGCCAGCAGCGAACCTGCCAGCGGACGGATCTGCTGCCTGCGCGCGTGCTTGCGCGACTGCGTGTTGAGCGACGCCATTGTCTTCCTCCAGTACCTGGTGAGGTGTATTTGCTTTTTAGTGTTTCTCCTGTCGGCCGAGCTGATTCACCCTGACCGGACGTGCCGATTATTCCACCGGGAATTATTATCGGTCAATCACTAATAATATTAATTATTGGCTTTTCTGCCTCGGTAATTACCCTGACCGAGCCGCGTTCGACGAGCGGTCCGTCGAGTTTGACGAGGCGATGCCGCACCGGTGCGCCCGCTGCGCGGTTGTGTTCTTCCTGCAGCAGGGTTTCGACGGCCCAGCGTCCCAGTTCGTAGTTCGGCAGCACCACGGTCGACAACGGCGGATGCGTGTGGCGGGCAATTTCCTGGTCGTCGTAGCCGAGCACGGAAACGTCTTCGGGCACGCGCAGGCCGAGTTGCTTCAGGGCCTCGATCGCGCCCAGCGCGGTCAGATCGTTGGCGCAGAAAATGGCGGTTGGCGGATGCGCCTCGCGCATCAGGGAGAGCGTCATTTCAAAGCCGACTCCCGAGCTCCAGTCGCCGTCGCGCACCAGTTCGGGCGCGTATGGGAGGTCGGCGGTGGCGAGTGCCGTGCGATAACCCTTGAGGCGGTCTTTCGAGGCGTCCTGCCACGGTTCGCCGTTGATATAGCCGATCCGCCGATGCCCCGACTGCAGCAGATAGTCAGTCGCCAGATGGCCGCCTGCGACCTCGGCCGGCACCACGGACGACAACCCGCCTTCGCTCGTGTAGCAGTTCAGCAGCACGGTGGGCACCTGCGATAGCGCTGCCGGCAAGGTGACCTTGCGGGTGTAGACGGTCGCGTAGATCACGCCGAATACGTGCGGGTTCGACAGCGTCGCGTCGAGCACCTGCTTTTCGATGTCGGCGTTGCCGTGCGTCGAGTAGACGGCGAGCATCTTGCCGCTCGCATAGGCCGCATCGCGCGCGCCGTCGACGTTGACGACCGGATGCGGACTGGTGGAAATCTCGTCGGCCAGATAGACGATCAGGTTGCGTTCATCAGCCGAAACCGATACCGGTTCGCGCAGCGACAGCCGGTAGCCGAGGTCGTGCGCGGCCTTTAACACCTTGTTGCGGGTGGTCTCGGAGAATTTCGCGCCGGTCGCGTTGTTCAGCACGAGCGAGACAGTGGATTGCGACACGCCGGTGAGCTTGGCGATGTCGGTCATGGTCGGGCGGCGTTGAGTCGATTTTTTCATTGTGCGGGCCGCGCTGCAGCGGCGCTAAAGCAGGAGCATGCCGGTGGCATTCGTGATGCTGACGGTACCACTAATAATATGCGTGCGGCAACGCGCGCTAACCCGCCATGTGGGAGATTTGGTAAGGCAAGAATCGGTTGGTTTTGGCTAATTTATTACTAATAATATTGACCGATGCGCTTTGGCGTGCGATTCTCGGTCGCGCGGACCCTGAGGGTTCCGCCGGCCGCGCGCTGTGCGCGGCACGTCATAGGAGAGATCGATGGGCGTTCATGCCGCCATCCGCCTGAGGCCCCGCCTTTTCTGACCATGCGCGACGTTTCCTTGAATCCGATCCGGCCGCTCGTCTCTGAAATCAACGGACTTACGTGGCTCGACGACCCCGCGATCGAGAAGTCGCTTGTCACGCTGACGGCCGGCGCCATGCATGTGGTGGTCGCGCCTGAAGTCGGCGGTGCACTCGCGGCTTACTACGAGTCGACGCCAGAAGGCCCGCTGCACTGGCTGCGGCCAGCCACGCAAGCAGCGTTCGATCAACGCGATCCGCTGCGCATGGCGAGCTTTCCGCTCTTTCCCTATTGCAACCGGATTCGCGACGCGCGTTTCGAGTTCGACGGCGGCACAGTCGATCTGAACGGCAATGACCTGCGTTTTACGCACGCGCTGCATGGCAACGCGTGGCGGCATCCATGGCAGGTGGGGGCGCGCACGGAGAGCTCCGTGGAATTGCACTTCGCACACGAACCGGACTCGCGGCTGCCCGGCGACTGGCCGTTCCGTTATCGCGCGCGGCAGCGCATCGAATTGATCGGCGGCGCGTTGTGCATCACGCTGTCCGCGCAGAATCTCGGTGACCGGCCGATGCCCTTCGGCATGGGCCATCACCCGTACTATCCGCGCACCGCGCAGACCCGCGTCTACGCCGAGGTGCAAGCCATGTGGCATGCCGACGCCGACGTGCTGCCCACGCATCTCGGTCCGCACCCTGCAGTCGAGGCGTTGCGCCACGGCATGTCGCCGGACGCGTTCGCACTCGACAACAACTTCGCCAACTGGTCGCGCGAGGCGACGATTGCGTGGCCCGACGAACACCGTCAACTGACGATGACCGCCGATGCGCCCTTCGATCACATGGTGGTATTCGCGCCCGCCAACGATGCGCAACTGTGCGTTGAACCGGTGACCAACACGACCGATTGCTTCAACGCGGTGGGCATGCGGGAACAGGTGGGCGGCTGCGTGTTGCAGCCGGGTGAGGAGATTGCGGCGGCGCTGAACTGGACGCCCCGAAGAGGTTAGTGCCCGTACTTCACTCGACTCGCAACCGCGCCATATACGGCAAATGATCCGACAGCCACGCGGTTTCCTGCGTCGGCTGGATCCATTCAACCGGCTGCATGCCGCGCACGAACATCTTGTCGAGCGCGAGCGCCGGCGAGAAGGCCGGAAACGTGCGGCCCGCTTCGCCGAGCAGCGTCGCCACTTCCTGCAGGCCGTGTTCGGCAAAGAGCGGCACCGAGTCGTTGCGCCAGTCGTTGAAGTCGCCGGCCAGCACCAGCGGACCTTCCGGCGCTTCCTTCGCGATCCAGTGCGCGATCCAGTTCATTTGCCGCAAGCGCGCCGAGCGCGTGAGCGCGAGATGCGCGCACAGCAGCGTGACCGAGTGGCCGCCGAAGGTCGCGCGCGCCACCAGCAGTCCGCGCTTTTCGAAGCGATGCGCGGAGATATCCCAGCGCCCGCCGAGATCGAGCGGATGCGGCGACAGAATCGCATTGCCATGCCGCCACGACGGCTTGAAGACATTCGGACCAAGCGCGATTTCGAGTTCGGCCGCGCGTGCGATCTCGGTGGCCTGACAGTGCCAGACGTCGCTCAACGGATCGGCGAGCGGCGAGCCGAAACTACTGGCCAATATCGGCGAGGGCATGCGCCGCGCCATCGCTTCCTGCAAAAAATACGCGTCCGCATGGGTCGACTGAACCCAGCGCTGCATCGCCTGCCAGGCCTGAAAGCCGAGCGGTGTGCGGCCCTTGTGCAGATTCCAGCTGACCGCAATGAAATCCTTGGGCGCTGCGCTCTCGCGGATCAATTCTTCTGGGTTTCGCATGCCGCGTTGTCCACGTGTTCTGTTGGGGGCTTCGGTTGTTCGTTTCAGTTCGTGCCGTTCGCATTGCGCGCTGCACTAGTTCGCGCTGTTCGCAAGGCTCGCACGCACGCGATAGACCAGGTTCGGATTCTTGTCGACGATCGTCCAGCTGACCCACTGACCCGGCGGCACCTTCAGGCCCGGATGGCTCGCGCTTACCTGACGCGGTTGCGGCGGCAACTTGCAACCGGTGTCGGTTTGTCGCGCGGCGTCTTCTTCGAAGGTTTCCTGGGCTTCGATCGACAGTGTGACGGCGCTCGCATCCGCTTGCAGCGGCGAGATCGTCAGCGTGCGCGCCAGGTCGATGCTGCCGCCGGGCTGGTCTTTACAGCCGACGTTATGCTGGACCATCTTGTGATGCGTGTCCGTGCGCGCCTGGCCGACGGTGGTGGTGCCGTCGAACGAATCGATCTGCTGGCCGTCGCGCATGACCTGCAACTGCCATTGCACGGCCTGTTGCGTCGCCCCTTGTTGCGCGTTCGCAAGCAGCGAAGTGCCGAACAGCACAGCGACGATACTGGTTTTCCACATAGAAGGTTTCTCCGGTCACTGCATCCGGCAGAGTAGACAGAAGGCCATCTTACGCCTGATGGGCTGAACGCCTTTCTGACACCTCAAACGGGACCGGGTTCAGCAAAACACCATTTCCGATGAGAAGGTGAATCCTCAAAGGGACTTCCTCCGGGGCCTCGCAGGAAACAAGCCCTTGTTAGCAGCAGACCCGCATGACTGCTGGCTTGCACGCGAATATGTCCTCGTTACACTGGATCTGAAACGGTGCCCATCAGGCGCCGCAGCAGCAAGACCAGCCAGACGGGGTGAGCGATGACAACAGCAATGGTCAAACAGGAAATCGCCGTGGCATCTTTCAGCAGGGTGTACGACCTCGATCAGGTCGAGACCGCGCTGAACGAGCTCAGCGAAGGGGCGAACGAGGCGCTGCGCGCCACGTACGAAAAGATGCTCAAAACCGGCAATCTGCGCTTCTGCGTCAAGCCGAACCGGATGCCGTCGATCGACGATCTGATCGACGCGTTGCCCAACTTCTCGGAACCGCTCGACGACATCCGCAAGCAGGTCGCCTTGTGTCTCGAGACTGAGGACCGGCTCGAACTGATGCCGATCCTGTTGCTCGGTGACCCGGGCATCGGCAAGACGCACTTTGCCAAGCAACTGGCGCGCATGCTCGGCACCGCGTACCAATACGTGGCGATGAGTTCGCTAACGGCGGGGTGGATTCTGTCGGGCGCATCGTCGCAATGGAAGAACGCGAAGCCGGGCAAGGTGTTCGATGCGCTCGTGAACGGCAGCTACGCAAACCCCGTGATTGCCGTCGACGAAATCGACAAGGCCACTGGCGACTCGCAATACGATCCCCTCGGCGCGCTTTACGCGCTGCTCGAACACGACACGGCGCAGACGTTCATCGACGAATTCGCGGAGATTCCGATCAATGCCGGCCACGTGATCTGGATCGCGACCGCGAACGACGAGCGCTCGATCCCGGAGCCGATTTTGAACCGGATGAACGTGTATGAGATTCCGCCGCCGGATCGTGACGGCGCACGCCGTATCGCTCAATCGATCTACGATGAGATTCGCTCGGCGCATAACTGGGGCCTGCGTTTTCCCGAAACGCTCGGCGACGCCGCGCTCGATGCGCTGAAGCTGGCCTCGCCGCGTGAAATGCGGCGCGCGATCCTGAACGGCTTCGGCGCGGCGCGCATCGACGGGCGAGATCGGATCGGAGCCGGCGACATCCGCCTGGATTACGGAAATCGGAGGAAACCGATCGGTTTTTGAGCGTTTTTGCTCTGTTTTTGGCAGAAAACCGTCTTCGGACGGCTTTCTGCGAACACGAAACAGGCGATTCGACACTTAAAACAGGATGAATGTCGCAGCAATTGTTGCGAGTTTCGCGATTTCGAAGGGTTTTCATCGGTCGGTCTCCCGCCTTGACAGGCGCCCGGCGGCAAGGTGGCCAGCATGGCCGGCAGCGCTCCGAGGACGCAGGGCGATGCCATCGCGCGCATGAAGAATTGAGCGCGACAATCGTCGACGGCGTACACTGATCTTGTCCGGCCCATACGTTTAAGCCCTGCTCAAGACCGAATGCCCGCAGTCGTCCGACTGCGGGCATTTCTGTCTGTGCGGCGTCGTACAATTTTGTATAGCGGTTGCGTAAGGCCAGGTGCGTTCGACAGCGAGCGGTGTGCGGTCCTCGATAGCCGTACCCTGTCTTCATGAATATCGGGTGAACGAGGCAGCGCGCGGCGAGGTTAGCCGCGTCAAGGGACATGGATCAGATCGAATGTGTAGTGATCGGCGCTGGCGTCGTCGGTCTTGCCGTGGCGCGCGCATTGGCGGCGCGCGGGCGCGAGGTGATCGTGCTGGAAGCGGCCGAAGCGATTGGCGTGGGCACCAGCTCGCGCAATAGCGAAGTGATTCACGCGGGGATCTACTATCCACGCGGTTCGTTGAAAGCGGCGCTTTGTGTGCGCGGCCGCGAGATGCTCTACGACTACTGCGTCGAGCACAACGTGCCGCATTCGCGTTGCGGCAAACTGCTGGTCGCCACCTCGCGCAATCAGATTCCTCAGCTCGAAAGCATCATGGCGAAGGGCCGTGAAAACGGCGTGCTCGACCTGATGCGAATCAACGGCGACCAGGCGCAAGCGCTCGAACCTGCGCTCGAATGTGTGGAAGCGGTGTTCTCGCCGCAGACGGGCATCGTCGATAGTCACCAGTTGATGCTGGCGATTCAGGGCGACGCCGAGCGCGACGGCGCGGTGTGTGCGTTCCATGCACCGGTCAAGGCGATCGAAGCGAGTAACGGCCGCTTCATCATCAAGGTGGGCGGCGCCGCGCCGACCACGATCAGCGCCGCCTGCGTGATCAACAGCGCCGGCTTGTACGCAAATGCGCTGGCGCGCACGATTCGCGGACTCGACGCGCGGCATGTGCCGCCGCTCTATCTTGCGCGCGGCAACTACTTCAGCATCTCGGGGCGCGCGCCGTTCAGCCGTCTGATCTATCCGATGCCGAACGAAGCCGGCCTCGGCGTGCATCTGACCATTGATCTCGGTGGCCAGGCGCGTTTCGGTCCGGACGTCGAATGGGTCGATGCGATTAATTACGACGTCGATCCGCATCGTGCGGATTCCTTTTACGCGGCGATTCGCGCGTACTGGCCCGCGCTTCCCGACGATGCGTTGCAGCCCGCTTATGCGGGGATTCGTCCGAAGCTTTCCGGGCCAGGCGAGCCCGCCGCCGATTTCGTGATTCAAGGTCCGGCCGCGCATGGCGTGCGCGGGCTCGTCAATCTGTTCGGGATTGAGTCGCCTGGATTGACGGCGTCGCTCGCGATCGCTCAGCGTGTCTGTGAACTGAGCGGGCGCGCTTAATTGTCGCACCCCTCACGTTCTCATCCCGACACCCTGCTGCCCACTTCATGCGATCAACCGGCATTCCGAGTGCGTAACGTGCGCGCGGAGTAGTACCAATTCGGTTATCTCTATCATTTGGGCTGTCACGCGCGACGGCTTCATTGCTATCCTTGGGGACCGCTGTCATCAGAACGGCGATCAGTTCAATATAAATGGAGTGAGTCCCCCATGAAATCTTCCCGTCGTACGTTTTTGATCACCAGCATTGGTGTGGCATCCACGTTCGCCCTGTCGCGCCAGGCTTTCGCCGACGCACCGCAGGTCGCCGAGACCGACCCGACCGCACAAGCGCTCGGCTACAAGGCTGACGCGAGCAAAGTCGACAAGGCCAAGTTCGCGAAATACGCAGCGGGCCAGGACTGCGGCAACTGCAGCTTCTACCAAGGCAAGCCGACCGACGCCTACGCCGGCTGCCCGATGTTCGCGGGCAAGCAAGTCGCGAGCAAGGGTTGGTGCAGCGCATATAACAAGAAGGCCTGATTCCGTTTCAACCGCACACGCATTCAGTGTCACGGTAAGTGCGCCGCAACATTGCGGCGCCGGACTGCGGTCCGATCATCGAGGCGTCTGCCGCCCTGCGCGACAGACGCCTTTTTGTTGCTTGAAAACAGCTTGCGCGCTCTTTACACTCCAAGGCGATTGCTGCGGCGGGCATTATTTTTTCCTGCTCGCGCCAGGGTGCACTCGCGCACGCTGAAGCACATCTACGCTGAGACGCCGTACCACGCGACATTTTTCGCAGGCTGGAGATTCGAATGGCACCAGCGTCACGGAGCCTCAACACGCGCGCCGTCGTGGCGGCTGTGATCGGCAACGCACTCGAATGGTACGACTTCACCGTGTTCGGTTTCCTCACGGTGGTGATCGCCCAATTGTTCTTTCCGGCAGGAAACGACTATTCGTCGATGCTGCTGACTACCGCAACCTTCGGCGTCGCATTCGTCATGCGGCCGATCGGTGGCATCGTGCTCGGACTTTACGCGGATCGCGCGGGACGTAAGGCGGCGCTATCGCTCGTCATTGCGCTAATGACGCTCGGCATTCTGCTGCTGGCGATTGCCCCGCCGTATTCGGCGATCGGCATCGGTGCGCCTTTGATGATCGTGCTCGGGCGTTTGCTGCAGGGCTTTTCCGCCGGTGGTGAATTCGGCAGTTCTACGGCCTTGCTGATCGAGGCGGCGCCGTTCTCGAAGCGCGGCTTCTACGGCAGCTGGCAGATGGCGAGCCAGGCGGCGGCGCTTCTGCTCGGTGCCGTGGTTGGCGCGTTGATCACGCACGGCCTTTCGCCCGAGGCGCTGAAGTCATGGGGTTGGCGCGTGCCGTTCATTCTGGGCTTGATCATCGGGCCGATCGGCTTTTATATCCGCCGGCATCTCTCCGATTCGGAAGCTTTTCTGCTTGCGCAAAAGACGGCCCGGCGCGCAACGCTCGGCGAAGTGTTCAGGAGCCATAGCCGCGACGTGCTGTGCGGACTCGGCGCGGTGATCGCGCTCACCGTGACGATCTACGTGTTGATCAGCTATCTGCCGACCTTCGCGGTCAAGCAACTAAAGCTGCCTTATGCGCAATCTTTTAACGCGGTGATCGTCGGCAATCTGCTGCTCACCGTGCTCTCACCGTTGACGGGTGCATGGTCGGACAGGATCGGACGCAAGGGGCTTTCTCTGTGGTCGCTGGTGCTGACGCTCGTGATCATCTATCCGCTGTTTGCGTGGCTCGCGGCGGAGCCGAGCGTGTCCAAACTGATTCTCGTGCAGGCGCTACTGTCGATTGCGCTCTCCGGATACTACGGGCCGTTCGGCGCGTTGATCGCCGAACTGTTTCCGGCGAACGTGCGCTCGATCGGCTTATCGCTCGCGTACAACGTCGCGGTGATGCTGTTCGGCGGCTTCGGGCCGTTCGTCGTGACGTGGCTCATCAACACTACGGGTTCGCCGCTCGCGCCGACTTATTACGTGATGGGCGGATTGGCGTTGTCGATCGTGGCAGTGGCGTGCATTCCCGGCAAGCGTCACGCGGATCTCGACGCGCGGCGCAAACCGGCTTGAGGGTTTAGTCCTCCGACGCCCGCTCGTCTAGCTGCGCGCCGGTATCAACGGCGGCCGTTTGTCGAACCACGGCCGCGCTGCTTCGAGTTGCGCGGCCAGTCGCAGCAGCGTTGCTTCGCCGCCGACGCGCGTGGCGAACTGCACACCGATAGGCAGCCCGCGCGCGTTCCAGTAGAGCGGCACGGACATCGCCGGTTGTCCGCTCAGATTGAACAACTCCGTGCATCCCGCCCACGCGAACGCCTTGTTCGACGCTTCGGTCAGCAGCTTCTTCATCAGGGCTTCGAGCGGCATCGTCGTGACGGCGCGCATCTGCATGCGCTCCGCGGGGGTGGGGTGCATTTCGCCGATCTTGATCGGTGCGCCGGCGAGCGTCGCGCACAGAAGCACGTCGTAGCGGCTCAGCAAATCGGTGAGACGTTCTGTGATGCGACGCTGTTCTTCGAGCGCGCTAGGCAAGCCGCGCTCGCCGAGTTTGCGGCCGACGTGCGCCATTGCCCACGTCGAGATTTCGAATTCGTCGCGCTGCGGCTTGCGGCCGGTGATGCGATCGGCGTGCAGCACCATCTCTTCCGCTGTCACGGACCAGAGCATCAGGAACGCATGGCGGACTGACGCGAAATCGATGCCGAGCGACACCGGTTCGATGTTATGGCCGAGCGAACTGGCGAGTTGCGCGGCGTCTTCGAGTGCGGCGCGCGAATCGGCGGAAAGTGAGGGCGCCAGCATCGAATCGGTGACGTAGGCAATGTTCAGCGGCTTGCATGGCTCGCGGCTCGCGCCAAGGAAAGTGCCCGGTGCGCCGAGCGGTCTGTCCGCGTTGCCGCCCAGCAGATCGAGCAGCAACGCGCTGTCACGCACGCTGCGCGATACCGCGTGATCGATGCCGAGTTCACCGACGGCGGGAGTCGGTGTCGCGCGTGGCACACGTCCGCGGGAAGGCTTGAGGCCGAACAGTCCGCAACACGAAGCGGGAATGCGGATCGAGCCGCCGCCATCCGATGCATGTGCGAGCGGCACGATGCCCGCGGCGACCGCCGCGGCTGCACCGCCGCTCGAGCCGCCAGGCGTGTGGTCGAGATTCCACGGATTGCGGCATGCGCCGAACAATTCGGGCTCCGTATAAGGCATCTGGCCGAGTTCGGAGGTGCTGGTCTTGGCGAAGATGTTGAGGCCGGCCGCCTTTGCCAGCGCGACGACCGGTGCGTCCTCGGTAGGAATGAAATGGCGGTAGTGACGGCTGCCCATCGACATGCGCAGCCCGGCGACCGCTGCGCCCAGATCCTTGATCAGATAGGGCACGCCTGCGAGCGCTGCTTGGGTGCTTCCGTCATTGGTTTGGTTCGCGCCATTCGCTCGATTCGCATCATCACGCGAGGCACGCTGACGCGCGGCGTCGTAGTCCTTCAGGACAATCGCATTGATTGCGGGATTAACGGCCTCGGTGCGGGAAATCGCGATGTCCAGCAACTCGCGCGCGCTTGCTTCGCGGCTTCGAATCAGTTCGGCGAGGCCGATGGCGTCATGGGCGAGATAGTCTGATTGCACGACGGAGGGACCCTCGCTATCGAGTGTTGAATCTGCCGGTTGCCTATGCGCGTGATGAACGGCCTGGCTGGACGTTAGGCTGTTCCTGGTTCATCGGCGCGCATGGAAGAAGACGACGCGCCGATGGCACGTCGTCTTCGAGAGAGTAACCCAGGTACAGGTGCGAGTTATAGGCGCCGATCAAAGCCGTGAGTGACAGGCGCCGGTTACAACGTGAGTTAAAGCCGCGAAGTTACAACCGCTCACCGAGGAACGTCAGCGTGCGGCCATGCGCGAGCGCTGCTGCGGGCTGGTTATACGATGCGCGGTCCGAGCAGTTGAAGCCGTGATCGGCATTCGGATAAATATTGAATTCCGCATCGGCACGGCCGGCGAAGCGCTCCTGAATCTGGCCGACAGCCGACAGCGGAATATGCGCGTCGAGTTCGCCGTAGTGGAATTGCATCGGCACTTTGATCTTCGCGGCCTGATCGAGCTTGTTCTGGATGCCGCCGCCGTAGTACGCCACCGCGCCGTCGAGCGTGCCTTGCGCAGCTGCCAGATACGCGAGCTGGCCGCCGAAGCAGAAGCCGATCGCCGCAATCTTGCCGGTCACTTCCGGCATCGCGCGCAGCGCCGCGGCGGCTGCGCCGATGTCGGCCACCGCCTGGTCGACATTGGTCTTCTGCATCAGCTCGATGCCTTTCTCGCGATCCGCGCCGTCATACGTCAATTCGACGCGCGGCTGCACGCGCCAGAAAATGTCCGGTGCGAGCGCGACGTAGCCGTCTTGCGCGTACTGATCCGCGACCGAGCGGATATGGCTGTTCACGCCGAAGATTTCCTGAATGATGATGACGGCCGGTCCCTTGCCGCCTTTGGGCAGTGCCAGATAGCCGCCGAAACTGTCGTTGCCGGCGGGAATGTCGATCCAGCGGGAAGTCGTGCTCATATTGCTCTCCATTTACTCGTGCGTTGATGCGCAGGGTCGGTCTGAATGAATGCCCGAGGCCTGAATGCCTGAGACGGGCGGTCAGTTTGCCATCAAAAGAAACGGCTTGCAGTGAGGCTGCGCGCGGCCTGACAACGCCCGCCGCACGGCGATGATCTCGTAAGGCGATTGAAACATTCTCGATAATTCATTTCTCCGCGCGCGCATGGCTCGGTAGAGTCGAAAGTCCTGGCTCGTCGATGCGACGAGCGCTTTGCCGGAGAGAGAATCGATCATGAATGAAGGCAGTTTTGTGACGCCGTTTGCGGCACGTTTCGAGTTGCGGGTGCCGGTCGTGCAGGCACCGATGGCCGGCGGCGCGACGACGCCTGCGATGGTGGCGGCGGTATCGAATGCCGGCGGTCTCGGCTTCCTCGCGGCGGCGGCACTGTCGCCCGAGAAAATCGCGAGCGAGGTTGCGGCGATTCGCGCGCTGACGGATCGCCCCTTCGGCGTGAATCTGTTTGTACTGGAGCCGGCCGCGCCGGACGAAGCCACCGTGCGCCGCGCGCTCGAAGCCATCGATCCATTACGCACGGACCTCGGTTTGCCGCCGGGTCAACCGCTCGAACGCTATGCGCCGGATTTCCGCGCGCAACTGGAAACGCTGATTGAATTGCGCGTGCCGGTGGCGAGTTTCACATTCGGATTGCTCTCAGCCGCGGACGTCGCCCGTCTGCATGCAAACGGCCTATATGTAATAGGCACCGCGACGCATGTTGCCGAGGGTGTCGCCTGGCGCGACGCGGGCGCAGATGCAATCGCCGCGCAAGGCGCGGAGGCGGGCGCGCATCGCGGCACCTTCATCGGCGCATTCGAGGAGGCGCTGGTCGGCACGATGGCGCTCGTGCCGCAACTCGTCGATGCGACCGGCCTGCCAGTGCTGGCCGCGGGCGGCATCATGGACGGACGCGGCATCGTCGCCGCACTCGCGCTCGGCGCGCAAGCGGCGGTGATGGGTACAGCGTTCCTCACTTGTCTGGAGAGTGCGATACCGCAGGCATGGAAAACCCGAGTGCGCTCGATGTCGGATACATCGACCTCCGTGACGCGCGCGATCACCGGCCGCCATGCGCGCGGCATACGCAATCCGCTGATGCAGCGCTTAAGCGAGTCGGCGCATAAGGTCGCGCCTTATCCGGTGCAAAACGCCTTGACGCAGGAGTTGCGGCAAACCGCGAGCCGCGCGGATAACGGCGACTATCTGTCTCTATGGTCAGGCCAGGGCGCCCCGCTTGGCCGCAAGCGCCGGGAAGGCCTTGGCGCTGCCGAACTGGTTGGGCAACTCGAGCAGGAATGGCATGCTGTGGCAGCACGGATCGGTGCGCTCGAGCGTTGATTCGGCATGGCTCAGACGCGCGTCGCGGCAACTGCGGCGCGCTTTGTTTTTACGCAAAAAGCCTATTCGAAACATTAACGGTTTAACACGCGAAAAGCTTTAGGCCGTGCTGTTAGACGATAGGCGTACCTAGCGGAAACCCGCATGGGCTGGTGCTCTCCGGCCTGTCTTTCCAGCCGGAATCGGCTCTTGTTGGATAAACGCTATTAGTGTTCATCCCACTTCCTCAAAAAAGTCCCACAATTTAATTTGATGGCCTACACTTGCGCGCAAGTACGGTTTGCCGTCTGCCACAAACAGTCCGGTGAACGTGCTGGCCAAGTGCATGAACGATGCAACCGGCGTGGTCGTCCACGGGACTGAGCGACACGTGTAGGGAAGCGGGGGCACAGGGCGATTACGTTGTTTTTGGGACCGAAACTGGAGACTTACATGAACATCAAGATTCAAAAGCTTTTGCCGATCAGCGCTGCGGCCATGTTGTTTGCGTCATTGGCTACGGGCGCGGTGGCGGACGAGGTCGTCAAGATCGGCCACGTTGCACCGTTGACCGGCGGTATCGCTCACCTGGGTAAAGACAACGAAAACGGCGCGCGTCTGGCTGTTGAAGAAATCAACGCCAAGGGCCTGACGATCGGCGGCCAGAAAGTCACGCTGCAACTCGACGCACAAGACGACGCAGCTGACCCGCGTACGGCTACGCAAGTTGCGCAGAAGCTGGTTGACGATAAGGTCGTCGCAGTGGTCGGCCACTTGAACTCGGGCACGTCGATCCCGGCTTCGAAGATCTATAGCGACGCTGGCATCGTGCAGATCTCGCCGTCGGCAACGAACCCGGCCTACACGCAACAAGGTTTCAAGACGACGTACCGCGTCGTGGCGACCGATGCGCAACAAGGTCCGGCACTGGCTAACTACGCAGCCAAGGGTCTGAAAGTGAAGAGCGTCGCGATCGTCGACGACTCGACCGCTTACGGTCAAGGTCTCGCCAACGAATTCGAAAAGACCGCCAAGTCGCTGGGCCTGAACGTGATGTCGCATGACGCGACGAACGACAAGGCTGTCGACTTCCGCGCGATTCTGACGAAGATCAAGGGCGAAAACCCGGACGCGATCATGTACGGCGGTATGGACGCAACCGGCGGCCCGTTCGCCAAGCAAGCCAAGCAGCTCGGCCTGCGTGCGAAGGTGCTGGCAGGCGACGGCGTGTGTACCGACAAGCTGTCGGACCTGGCTGGCGACGCAACCGACAACATCGTCTGCTCGGAAGCCGGTATGGCGCTCGAGAAGATGGCTGGCGGCGCAGCGTTCCTCGCCAAGTATCAGAAGCGTTTCGGTCAGCCGATCCAGATCTACGCTCCGTTCACGTATGACGCTGTGTACATCATCGTCGACGCTATGAAGCGTGCGAACTCGACCGATCCGGCGAAGATCCTGGCAGCAATGCCGGCGACCGACTACAAGGGTGTGATCGGCGAAACCACGTTCGACTCGAAGGGCGACCTTCAACACGGCGTGATCTCGCTGTACAACTACAAGGCAGGCAAGAAGACGCTGCTCGACGTAGTGAAGATGTAAGAGCCGCATGACCGAAGACAGCTTTGTTTGTCTTCGGTCAAGCAGTTAAAAGGCACGCGCGCCGCAAGGCTCGCGTGCCTTTTCTTTTGAGCGTTTGCGTGCGAGGCTAACGAGTTTGGGAACATCGTTTGGGAGAATGCCGTGACCACTGAGATCCGTTCGATCGACAACGGCTGGCGCCGCTGGATTGCCGAGAATCTGCTGCTCGACGCACCGCCGCCCGCGCTGCACGGTGCGCTGGTCGGACATGGTTTCGACCCGGCCGAAGCCGCGCGCGAAATCGAGACGGCGCTCGCGAATCCTTACTTTGAGGGTGCCGTGCGTTTGCGCAATCGTTTGCGCAAGCGCGAATGGATATTGTCGGTGTACGGCACGCTCAATCGTATGCGCGCCGGAAGCGGTTTGATCGAGCGGCGCGAGCGCTTATCGCGTGACGAGTTCTTTGAGCAGTACTACTTTCAGAACCGGCCGGTCATCATCACCGGCGCTTTCGATTTCTGGCCGGCGCGCACGCAGTGGAGTTTCGACTACTTTCGCGAGCGGTGTGGCGAGTGTGAAGTCGAAGTGCAGTTCGGCCGCGAGTCGGATTCAAATTACGAAATCAATCAGCCGAAGCTCAAGCGCATGATGCGCTTTGCCGATTATGTCGATCTCGTCGAACGCAGCGGCCCGACTAACGATTTCTACATGACCGCCAATAACACCTCGCACAATCGCGCGGCCCTCGCGGCGTTATGGCCAGACGTGCCGGCTATCCGCGAATATCTCGACGCCGAGTCGCCCGATACGGGTTTTTTCTGGATGGGGCCGGCGGGAACGAAGACGCCGTTTCACCATGATCTGACCAATAACTTCATGGCGCAGGTGATCGGCCGCAAACAGATCAAGCTGGTGCCGTTGTCCGATACACCGCATATGGCGAACATGCTGCATTGTTATTCGGAGGTGGACGGCGGGGCGATCGACTACGAGCGTTTCCCGTCGATGCGCAATGCGCATTTGATGGAATTCACGCTCGAACCCGGCGAATTGCTGTTTTTGCCGATCGGCTGGTGGCATTACGTGGAAGGACTCGATGCATCGGTGACGATGACGTTCACCAACTTTCTGCAGCGTAACGACTTCTCGCGCGACTACGTTACGTATCACGAACTGTGAAAAAAACGGCGAGCCGGTTGACCCGGCTCGCCGCTCCCCCTTCGACGCTTGTTTTTTTCGCGTCTTTATTGACTGTCGTTATTCGTATTCGTTACTTCTTGCTCGTCAGGCCACCCAGACCGCCGAGCAAGCCGCCGCCCGTGGTGCCGCCGGTCGAAGTCCCCGAACCGGTCAATGCGCCGGTGACAGTGCCCAGCAGACCAGTGATCGGCGCAAGCGGGTTGCTGGTGCTGCCCGTGCCGCCCGAACCCGCGGCCGACCCGAGCGCGCCTGTCAGCGACGACACCGCCGACGTCACCGGTGCCAGCGGGCTGCTGCCGCCGCTGCCGCCGCTGCCACCGGTCGCGCCGCTCAATGCGCCCGTGACCGAGTTCAGCACACCGGTCAGCGGTGCCAGCGGGCTGCTGCCTGAGCTACCGCCGAGGCCGCCGAGACTGCCGGTCACCGTGCTGAGGACGCTGGTCAGCGGTGCCAGCGGGCTGCTGCCTGAACTGCCGCCGAGGCCACCGAGACTGCCGGTCACCGTGCTAAGGACGCTGGTAATCGGCGCAAGCGGGCTGCCCGAACCGCTGCCGCCGGTCAGGCCGCCGCTCAAGGTGCTGGGCAACGCGGTGAGAATGCTGGTCAACGGCGCCAGCGGATTGCCCGTCGTGCCGCCGCTTCCGCCCGGATTCAGGATGCCGGTGAGGCCGCCCAGCGGGTTGCCGCTGCTCGTGCTGCCTGCGGTCAGCAGGCCGCCGGCGGACGTGACCGTGTCGCCAAGCTTGGTCACGACATTGCCGAGGTTCTGACCGATCGGGTTGTTGGTCGCGTTGCTGACCTGGCTGCCCGCGGTGTCGAGGCCGTGACCGATGGTCGACAGCAAACCGTTCAGTGGTGCGCCGAGTCCGGTCGTATCGCCGACGGTTTGAGTCGTTTGCGCGAGCGTGGCGGTGATCGGCGTGATCGCGGTGCTGACGGTCTGCGTCACTTGCTGGATCGGACCGTTCGTCAGCTGCGAGGTCAGTTGCGTGCCAAGGCCGCTGACAGCAATACCGAGCGTCGAGACCGTGCTGCCGAGCGGCGTGGTCAGCGGACTGAGCGGTGCGGTGGGACCGCTGCCGAGACTCGTCACGAGCTGGCCGGCGCTGTTGACGGCCTGGCCGGCGTTATAAACCAGGCCGCCGCTGCTCGCCAGCGTTGTACCGAGCGGATCGGTGGAATTGCCGAGCTGGCCGAGGCCGTTCACTGCACCCGTGCCGACTGCGGTGACACCGGCGCCGAGATTCGAGACGACGTTGCCGAGCGCGGTCGAGGTGGCCGGGTTCGAGCCGGGGATCGGCGTGAGGCCGATCTGGTTGCCGATCGCAGACACGGTTTGGCCGGTCGCGGTCACCACGTTGCCGGTGTTCTGGACGACGACGCCGATCGGATTGGCGCTGGTTGGCGTGGGCGTCGGAGTTGGCGTGGGCGTGGGCGTAGGTGTAGGCGTCGGCGTCGGCGTCGGCGTCGGTGTGGGCGTCGGAGTCGGTGTGGGCGTAGGCGTTCCGCCTCCGTTCCCCGAGCCGCTGCCGGAACCACTACCCGATCCGCTCGAGACGCCAGGTCTGACCAACGTGCTTCCGCATCCGGTCAGTAAGATCATCGACGTCACGCACATGGCGATCGCCGACAGTTTGAAATTGCGATTCATGGTCTGCTCCCCCGTAATTTGAAAATTGCTGGGGAGCTAACTGCAAGGCCTATGCCATTTATGTTTGCATGCTCAATGCAGAGAATAAAATCATACAGATCAATAGGTTGCGAGCCTGCGCGCGAAGCGGGGAAGGTTCCGATGTCACCGATGTGGCGGGGAACACATCAGCGTGTAGGCCTCGCGTAACGTAACGTAAGAACGCCGGTTTTCATATCGCGTGACGCCCGCCGATGCAACAGCAGCGCGCGTCTGCGTCAGATCTTCAAACGCCGCAGCACCTTCGGACCGGCGACCGCGATCAGAGCCGAACACACGGCCACCACTGACAACCCGATCGGCAGGTTGGTCGCCTGCGTCACCGCGCCGATGATTACCGGTCCGAGCAGCAGCCCGAAGTACGCCAGCCCGGCGACATGCGCGAGTCCTTCGGCCGCGTGAATGCCTTTGACGCTCGCCGCTGCCGCAAACAGCACGGGCATCATGTTAGCGAGGCCGAGACCCATCAGCGTGAAGCCGACGAGGGCGACGACCGGATTCGGCAGCAGCAGTGCGCCAATCATCCCCGCGCAGGCCAGCGACGCGCTCGCCATCACCAGTTGCGGCGCGCCGAAGCGGGCGCGCACGGCGTCGCCGGCGAACCGCGCCGCTGCCATGCCGCCCGAAAACGCCGCGTAGGCGGCGCTCGCGAGGGCCGGCGTTGATAGCACGACGTCGCGCATGTAGACGGTCGCCCAGTCGTACATCGCCCCTTCGGCGATCAGCGCGACCAGCGCCATGACGCCGAGCGCCCATAAGGCCGGCGAGCGCCAGCGGTTGGCGCGCGGCGTGGCGGCGTCGGGATGGTCGGCGTGGGGTACGTGCGGCAGTACGGAAGGACAGGCTGCAATCAGCACCAGCGCGCTGATCGCCGCGGCAAGCGTGAGATGCACAGCCGGCGCCATGCCACGCGACAACAGGAGACCGCCTACCGCTGCGCCGGCCATCCCGCCGACGCTGAACATGCCGTGCAGCGCCGACATGATCGGCCGGCCGAGCGCTTTCTCCACAGCGCTGGCTTCCGCGTTCATCGCGACGTCGAGCGTGGCCATGCCCGCGCCGAAGACGGCCAGCACGATCAGCAACATCCAGTAAGCCGGCACGATCAGGATCAGCGCCGCACATGCCGACATCACCAGACCGCCCGTCAAACAGGCCCGGCGCGTACCGACCCGCGCAATCCAGGACGCATTCGCCGCCATGGCGCCGATCGAGCCACCGGCGAGAGCCAGCAGTGCGTACGAGAGCATCGCCGCGTTCAGATGGAAGCGGTCGCGCACTGTCGGCACGTGCACCCCCCACGACGCGTACATCATGCCGGCGATGAAGAACAACGCCATCGTGGCGACACGGGCGCGCTGCCGCGCGGTGCCGGAGAGATCGCGATGAGCAGCGGGGAGGGTGACGAATTCGGAGGAGCGGTCGGACACGGAAATCTCAAGGAGGGAGAACGCGCGAGAAAGCGCGTTGAAAGCGAATTTCCGATTCTAACGAAGCGCGCTGTCTTATGCTTGGAGCGAATTGATCCGAAGCCTGGCCATCGAGGAACGCGCACTTGAACATTCCCGCTCACGCTCCGCTGCATCTGCTTCATATCGCCGCTATCGGTACGCTCGCTACACACGCGCGTCAGCCGGAAGGTTTTCCTTATCCTTCGGTGTTACCGTTCGCGCCGGACCCGCAGCATCGTCCGACGATCCTCGTGAGCCGGCTCGCCGAGCATACGCACAACCTGCACGCTGACCCGCGCGCCGGCTTTCTGGTCGTCGATGCACCGGACGGCGACGTGCTGAGCGGCCAGCGCGTCACCTTGCTCGGCACGTTCGAACCGGTCGACTCGACCCCCGAAGTCGTACAGCGCTATCTGCGCTATCACCCGGACGCCGAACGGTACCTGGTTCTCGGCGATTTCACGTTCTGGGCGATGAAGCTCGAACGGCTGCGCTACATCGGCGGCTTCGGCGCGATGGGCTGGCTCGCCGGCGCCGACCTCGATCCACTGCCGCCACTCGGCTTCGACGAAGAAAACGCGCTGATCGAATATTTCGCCGCTCATTCCCAGGGCGCCAGTGGAGTTCAATTGCTCGGCGTCGATCGCTATGGCGCTGATCTGAAGCTGGACGGCGTGCGTACCCGTTTTGTCTTCGACGATGCGAAACGCAATACCGAAACCTTGCATGCGGCGCTCGAAGATTGCATCCAGCGCCACGCTAATTAAGTTTCGATTGCTGTTTGGGGAAAACACTCATGCCGCAATAACAAGGGAGAGCGTGGCTCGTAATATGTTCCGACGTTTCATGTTAAAGCTTTCATCGCATGAAATGTTGGGACAATTTCCTTATCTTAAATTTCATTTTTTGATAGTTAATTCATTAATGTCTGATGTGCGAAGCTGTTTTTCAGCGGAATGCGAAAATTACCTATTTGAAAGGGTCCGCGTAACACCGCGTCGGCGTGAAATTTTTTGAAACGAATTGAGATTAATTTTACGGCGCCGCTTTTGTAGTTTTTCTATTTTGTGTTAATCTCGCCATCAAATTCCGAGGCATGATCACTTCAAAGGGCAAGCCGGCTTAAGACTGGCAGTCATTTATCCAATCCATAAGGGAACCTATGTCTTCCTACAAGGAACTACTCGCACAGCGCGAGAAGCTCGAAAAGCAGATCGAAGAAGCAAAGTCGCGTGAATATGCAGAAGTGTTGAATGAGATCAAGCAGAAAATGGCCGATTACGGCATTTCGCTGACTGAACTCGGTGGCGGCCGTGGTGCCAAGGCTGCTAAAGCCGGTCGTCCGCGTGCAGGCGTCGCGCCGAAGTATCGTGACCCGGATAGCGGCAGCACGTGGTCGGGCCGCGGCAAGCCCCCGCGCTGGATCGCAGGTCTGGACCGTGAGAAATTTCTGATCCAGAAGTAATAGTTTTACGGTCAATCAGTGGCGCCTATAGCGCCCGCTGTTGCCAGAAAAAAACCGCGTACCGTCAAGGGCGCGGTTTTTTTATTTCCGCGGCAAATTGCCGTGACTCTTTGTCGCACGCGCTCCATGAAACTGGAACGCGAATGCTTTTCGTTTAGATAAGCGTCTGATTTAAAAGGTTTTTTTGTGGTTTATCCAGCGCATATTGAGATGCGCCGGGTAGAATGCAGGTATTGAACTCTCCCCTTTGTTTCAGCGATGCCTTCCTCCGCCGCCGTCCAGTCCGTCGAGAAACATCGCGTTGCGCGCAAAAGTACCTTTGTCAGTATTGCGCTCAATACGGTGCTTATGACGCTGCAAATCGTCATCGGCGTGTTTGCTCATTCGCAGGCGCTGGTCGCCGACGGTATCCATTCGTTAGCCGATCTGATTTCCGATTTTGTCGTGCTAATCGCTAATCGGCACAGCGGCGCCAAGCCTGACGCGGATCACAATTACGGACATAGCCGCTATGAAACGGTCGCGTCATTGTTTTTGGGCGCGCTGCTGATTGTTGTCGGCGTTGGTATGTTGTGGCGCGCCGGCACACGTCTCGCCGATTTGCAAAGCATCCCCGCCGTGCATATGAGCGCGCTCGCGGTCGCTGTGCTGGTGCTGATTTCCAAAGAAAGCCTGTTTCGCTACATGCTGCGCGAAGCGCAACGCGTGCGTTCGGCCATGTTGATTGCGAACGCATGGCATGCACGTTCGGACGCCGCTTCGTCATTGGTGGTCGCGATTGGCATCATCGGCAGCCTCGCAGGCGTGCGTCTGCTCGATCCGATCGCCGCGGCGATTGTCGGCTTCATGGTGGCGCGCATGGGCTGGATGTTCGGCTGGGACGCGCTGCAAGATCTTTCCGACCGCGCGCTCGACGAAGCCGCCTCCGCCGACATGCGCGCGCTATTGCTCGCGACGCCCGGCGTACGCGACGTGCATGAAATGCGCACCCGCAAGATGGGCGACTTCGCGCTGGTCGATGCGCACATTCTGGTCGACCCGCTGATCTCGGTATCGGAAGGGCACTACATCGCCGAATCGGCACGCTTGCGTGTGCTGGCCGACAACCGCGTGCTCGACGCGCTGATCCATGTCGACCCGGAAAACGACGCGATGGCGCGACCGCCCGTCAATCTGCCGACCCGGGAGCGGGTCGTCGCCGAAGTCAACGCGGCGCTCGCCGCGGGTGGCGTGAAGGCCGCGTCGGTCAATATGCATTACTTGAGCACTGGGCTCGATGTCGAAGTGGTTCTGCCGACGCCGGGCTCGCGTACGGCAGAAAGTGATGAGCCGTGCCTTGCTCGCGTCGATCTGGACGCGCTCAGGCGCCGCCTCGGTGCCCGCAAGCTGAACGTGCTGCAGGGAGTGGACGCTCCGCAGGCCGAAAGCAGCGTTTCGACGGAAGCAGGGGCCGGCGACGCCAGCGCCAAGGCTGAGCAGCCGCATAGCGCCACGTGAGCGCGGCTACAGTCTCACAGCGGCAATTGCGTATCGAATTTGATCTCGCGCAGCACGACGCTCGTGCGCACTTGCGCGACGGCAGGAATCTTGAAGATGCGTTCGTGCAGAAAGCTGTCGTACGCCTTGATGTCCGGCGCGACGATCTTGAGGATGTAATCGGATTCGCCGGTCGTGCTGTAGCACTCGGTGACCTCCGGGCAGGTCGCGATTTCCCGCTCGAACTGTTCGACCCCGCCCTCGGTGTGGCGCGTGAGATGGATATGCGCGAGCGCGCAGACGTGTAGCCCCAGCTTTTCGCGATCCAGCAATGCCGTGTAGCGCTGGATCACCCCTGATTGCTCCATATCCTTGATACGGCGCCAGCACGGGGTGCTCGACAGGCCGACCTGGTCGGAAATCTCTTGCACGGACCGGCGTGCGTCGAGCTGCAACAGGCGCAGGATTTTTTGAGAGAACGTATCGAGTGTCAACTGCGCCTCCGTTGGCGTCGCCCTATCAACGCATGGTAGAGGTCTCGAAAACGAAACGCAATGTAAAACGGCTTCAGCGAGGGAGATTACCTAATTTGCCGGTTCCTCAGCGGCGTTTTGTCCTGAGCCGTCCCCATCTTTAGCGGCCGTCAGCGTGGCCGCCTGAACGGCGCGCAGATCCTTGAGCATGTTGCAGAAAAGCGCGCCCTGTTCGATCGCGTCGTCCAGCGCGACATGCGTGTGGGGATGTTCGTCGAACCAGTGCTTCGGGAAACGTGGCTTGATGTTCTTGCGGTACGGCAGGCCGGTTAGTGCGAAGGCCAGCGTTTTGATATCGAGCGCCGACCACGAAAACGGGCAGCGGCCGACAAATCGCATCATGTACCAGAACATATAGGTGAAGTCGAAACCGGCCGGCATCGCCACGAACACCGGCTTGCCCGGCAACGCCTCGACCCATTCGACATAGGCGGTCAGCGCGGCCTGCGGATCCTGCAAATTCTTGCGGCAGGCTTCCCACGCCTCCGGCTGCGTCTTCCACCATGCTTCCTGCACCGGATGCGGCGTGGCGCCGTCGAGCAATTCAAGATTCGCGGAGAAGGTGGCGATCAGCTGCTTGTCTTCCGTGTACGCGGCGGAGGCGAAACTGAGCATCGAATGCGGACCGGGAATCGGGCCGTCCGCTTCGACATCGGTGCTCACGTAGATTTCGCTGCTCATGCTTTGACTCCGTCGGCGACATACGGATTGGTGCGGCGTTCGGCGCCGAACGTGGAGGTGGGGCCGTGGCCCGGAACGAAGGTGACGTCGTCGCCGAGCGGCCAGAGTTTTTCGCGGATCGCGTGTACCAGGTCGGCGTGATTGCCGCGCGGAAAATCCGTGCGGCCGATCGAGCCGGCGAACAGCACGTCGCCCACCAATGCGAGCCGATGCGCGCGGCTGAAGAACACCACGTGGCCGGGCGTGTGGCCGGGGCAGTGATAGACCTCGAGGGTTTCGTCGCCGAATTGCACGGTCTCGCCGTCTTGCAGCCAACGGTCCGGCTCGAACGCTTCGGCAGCAGGAAAGCCGAAGCGCGTGCTTTGGTCCGGCAGCTTGTCGAGCCAGAAACTTTCGTCGGGATGCGGACCTTCGATCGGTACGCCGTAGTGCGTGGCGAGCGTCTTCGCGCCGGCGCAGTGATCGATGTGGCCATGCGTGAGGAATACTTTTTCGACCGTCACATTCTGGCGCGCGATTTCACCCTGGATGACATCGAGGTCGCCGCCTGGATCGACAACGGCCGCGCGCCCGGTTGCCTCGCAAACGAGCAGCGAGCTGTTCTGCTGGAACGGCGTAACGGGGATCAAGGTGACTTTCATGGATGACGGCGCCGCTGGAAAAACGTTGATTGTACCGGCGTCTCGTCGACGCTCGTCGAGGGCGCTGAGGCCCCGCTGCAGCGGGCTTTGAGCTGCCCATTTTTGCAGCAAGAGTGAAAATTCATCAAGGTTTTCAGTCGCTTGCCATCCCAAAATTTTCTTTTGGGTATAATGGCCTCCATGCACAAGGAATTGTGCATGCCACACGGCGATGCGTCCCCATCAAAAATGGGCACGCGGATTGCCACTCAAGTATGGGCTGTCGCGGTTTTGGGCGGCCATCAGGTATCGATGCATTCGATGCACACGTCTTACCCAGCCAGGCGCCGCGCGCCTGCAACGGACTTAAATGCCGTGACGCTGGGTGGGGCCTACGCCGCTGTTCCTGCGCGCTGAGTTCCGCGCGCAAGAACGTGTTTGCCACGTTCGATGGCGGCATGTGGGGTCTGGTCAGGCTGCCGGGGACAGGTTGCGCCAGACGTGAAAATTAACCGTGCGGTAGCGGCTGGGTAGCCGCATCCGGGCTTTGACGTACTGCGCTTTTCTGCGCGGCGCGTTGTCGTCCATTGCCGCCGGAGTCGCAGGCAACACGCTCAACTTTTCGCGTGATGCGGCTCGACAATTTGATTGCACGTCTTATGAAAACTCGGTTATCCCGTGGTCTGGGGACTCTTTTTGCCTTTTTTGTGCTGGCCGGCTGTGCCACGCCTCCGGGCGCGAGCAGCACGTCTGACAGCGGCGCGCCGCTGAGCACGAAGAATGCGCAGGCAGGTTCCTTCGGCCCGCAAGCTTTCGGTAGCGCGCCGGCATCCGGCGCAGCCGCCAAAGGCTCGTCGCTGGCCGATGCGCAGCCGCTTACTGACGACAATTCCGGCGTCTCGGACTTTCATCAGATCGGTCGCGCCTCGTGGTACGGCCGCGGGTTCCATGGCCGCCGTACCGCCAACGGTGAACGTTTCGACATGCACGCGCTGACTGCGGCACATCGCACGTTGCCGCTCGGCTCGTATGTTCGCGTGACCAATCCGGCCACCTCGCGCTCGGTTGTCGTGCGCATCAACGATCGTGGCCCGTATGCGCGTGGCCGGATCATCGATCTGTCAATGGCCGCCGCCGCCGCGCTCGACATGCGCCACGCCGGTACCGCGCGTGTTCAGATCGAAGGATTGACGCGACAGGAAGCACGCGCTGAGATGAATGAAACGCTGGCGTCGAACTCAGAGAAGTAATGAAATGGCCGCGGGCGCGTCTCTGACGCGCTTGTGACGCCGGGCAACGTGGCGCTTACTCGCGCCGTTGTTCGCCAAAAGACAGAGGGCCGCTTCGCGCGGCCCTTTTCTTTTACTCATCCACCGTGGCTGCACGCAGCCGCTCATCCCTTTCGGTCCTGGCTTGTGCTGCGAGCCTGATCCGCTGGCGGACCTCCCTTCTCGTCCGCCTTATTCCTCGTCTTTCTTCAACGCCAAAGCGCGCGTGTAGAGCGCATTGCGCGACGCGCCGGTGAGGGTCGCGGCAACTTTTGCCGCGCTGCTCACCGTCAATTCTTCCAGCAGGATGCCCAGCAACGCGTCGTGATCGTGTTCGCCCGCGGCTTCCGGCTGCGCGCCTTCCACCACCAGGACGAACTCACCGCGTTGCCGGTTCGGATCGGCTGCGAGCCACGTTGGCCCTTCGGCCAGGGTGCCGCGGTGCAGCGCTTCATGTAACTTCGTCAATTCCCGTGCGATCAGCAGTTTGCGTTCGCCGCCGAATGCGTCCGCCATGGCCTGCACCGTTTCGACGATCCGGTGCGGCGCTTCGTAGAACACCATCGCGTGCGGATGGTTCGCGAGCGCTTGCAGTGCCGCGGCGCGTGCTTTTGCCTTCGGCGGCAGGAAGCCGAGGAACGAGAACGTCGCGACCCAGTCGCCGGCCGCGCTCAAGGCGGTGGCGAGCGCGCTTGCGCCGGGTAGCGGAATGACCGGGAAGCCGGCTTCGCGCACCGCGTCGACGAGTTTCGCGCCGGGATCCGAGATGCCGGGCGTGCCCGCATCGGATACGTAGGCCACGCGTTCGCCCGCTTGCAGATGCTCGATCAGGCGCAGCGCCGCGGCCCGCTCGTTGTGCTGATGAACCGCGACGAGCGGCTTCGAGATGCCGTAACGCGCGAGCAGTTGGCCGGTGTTGCGGGTGTCTTCGGCGGCAATGCGGTCCACCAGTCCGAGCACATGCAACGCGCGCAGCGTGACGTCGGCGATATTGCCGATCGGCGTGGCCACCACATAGAGCGCGGCGGCAGGGTACTGCTGCCCTTGCGCGAGTTCGGAGAGAGGAGTCATGAGGCAGAAGACGCAGACAGACAGAACGAGGCCGCCATTGTGCCACGCAGCGGCGCGTGAACCGGATGGTTGGCAGGTGAGGGCACGGGCCGTCGGCCACAACTTTTCGAGACCAACCGGGTCCAAACTCGTCGGCGCGGCTTTCGAGGCGCGTGCGATGGAGTTTTTGCAGCGGCAGCGTTTGCGTTTCGTCGCGCGCAACGTGCTGTGCCGGGGCGGCGAGATCGATCTGGTGATGCGCGACCGTGACGGCGCGCTGGTGTTCGTCGAAGTTCGCGCGCGTGCCCAGCAGCATTATGGCGGCGCGGCAGCCAGCATCGGCTGGCAAAAGAAGCAGCGGATCGTGCGTGCCGCGCGGCATTACCTGGCAACCCGCAGCAGGCGTTCGCATGATGAGCCCGCGTGCCGTTTCGACGTAATTGCGTTCGAAGCCGGTCGGCTCGTGTGGCTGCGCGATGCGTTTCGCGCCGACGAAGTCTGATGCAGTGCGGGGAGAACAGGCGTGAGTGCGATAAACTTGCGCTCGCGTGCGGACCTCGTGAACCACACCGGTGTATGGAAAGCAGCGACGGGATAGCGCATTTCGCGATGTTTTTGCGCATCTACACTGTGTTGCCGGCACGGTTCATCAGAGCGGCACGACTTCGCAATACGACTTCACAACACGGCCGCGTACTGCGGTCTATTCGCGGTAGAAACTAGAGACTCGATGTCAGTCGAACGCATTCAACAACACTTCCGCGACAGCGCGGCAGTCAAACTCGAAGCCCTCGAATCCCTGTCGATGCCGATCGCCGCAGCGATCGACACGATGTTCGCCGCGCTTGCCAACGGCAGCCGCATTCTTGCGTGCGGCAACGGCGGCTCAGCGGCCGACGCGCAACATTTCGCCGCCGAACTGATCGGCCGCTTCGAGCGTGAGCGCCCGGGCTTGCCGGCGATTGCGCTGACCACCGACACCTCCGTGCTCACCGCCATCGCCAACGACTACTCGTTCGAGCAGATTTTTTCGAAGCAGGTTTGGGCCCTCGGCCAGCCCGGCGATGTGCTGCTGGCCGTCACCACGTCCGGCAATTCCGCCAATGTGCTGGCCGCGATCGAGGCCGCGCATGAGCGCGAAATGATCGTGGTCGCGCTGACCGGCAAGGGCGGCGGCCGTATGCAGGAAGTGCTGGGCGATACCGATATCCACATTTGTGTGCCGTCCGATCGCACCGCGCGTATTCAGGAAGTGCATTTGCTGACCATCCATTGTCTGTGCGACGGCATCGATGCCATGTTGCTGGGCGAAGACTGAGATTGATTCCGAAGGAGAGCTAGTTGATGAGCGTATTCCGCGTCAAGAAGACACTGGTGAGAACCGTGCTGGTGGTCGGGTTCGCCGCGGGACTGTCCGCGACGTTGCAGGGTTGCTTTCTCGCCGTTGCCGGCGCGGCGGGCGGCGGCGCGCTGGTGGCGACCGACCGGCGCACGCTCGGCGCGCAGACCGAGGATCGCGAGATGCAGGTGAAGGCGCTGGCGCAGATCAGCCAGAACTTGCCCGACAACGCGCACGTCAACGTGACGGTGTTCAACCGCCGCGTGCTGCTGACCGGCGAAGTGGCGGGTGACGTCTCGAAGCAGCGCGCGGAGTCCATCGTGCGTGGCTTGAACAACGTCAACACGATCGTCAACGAACTGGCGATCATGCCGGCGAGCTCGTTCTCGTCGCGCACGAATGACACTTACCTCGAGACGCGCGTGAAGACCGCGCTGATCGCCGAGAAGAACATTTCGGCGAACAACTTCAAGGTCGTGGCCGAGCGCGGCTCGGTGTATCTGATGGGCCTTGTCACGATGGACGAAGGCAATCGCGGCGCCGATGTTGCGAGCCGCGTGCCGGGCGTGGTGCAGGTCGTGAAGGTGTTCCAGTACATTCAGCCGCAGGAAGCCGCGGCGGCGGCCGCTGCAGCGGCGACCGCACCGGTTGCCGCTTCGCAGCCGGACGCGAGCACGCCGACTGTCGGCGCGATCCCCGATTCATCGGTGAGTTCGCGTCCGCTCGAGCAGCAAGCGCCGGCGCCGGTCACCAATTCGAACGCCGTGCATCCGGGCAATCCGAAGGCGACGACGCCATGACGCGGGGCGTTGCTTTCGCTGTAGCGATGTTGATGGCTGGCGCGTTGGCCGGCGCTTTTACCTCTTCAGCACGTGCGGCCGATGCCCCGCGTGGTCAGATCGTTGCTAACTCGAATGCCTGCATGGGATGTCACGCGGTAGACCGCAAACTGGTCGGCCCGTCGTTCCAGCAGATCGCTACGAAGTACAAGGGCGATGCGCAAGCGCCGGCAAAATTGTCGCGCAAGGTGAAGGACGGGGGCTCCGGCGTATGGGGCATGATTCCGATGCCGGCGCATCAGTCGATGAGCGATGCGGATATTCGCACAGTGGTCGATTGGGTGCTGGCTGGCGCGCCGTCCAGGTGATGTTTTGCCGCCCCTTTTGCCTCCGGGTTTTACCCCCGCGGGGGCTTGGCAAAACGCAAAATGCCTGTGCTAGAATTGTTTGCACGTTGGGGGGGTAGCTCAGCTGGGAGAGCGTCGCGTTCGCAATGCGAAGGTCGGGAGTTCGATCCTCCTCCTCTCCACCAAAGATCACATCGAAAGTTGTCCGAGATTGTCCGAAAACCCCGCAGCCGAAAGGCTTGCGGGGTTTTCTGTTTCTAACGAAATCCAATCGCCCTTATCTCCCCCAAAGGGAGATGTCGCGAATGCGACTTACGCTCACTCCCGAAACTCCACCCCATCCAAACGCCTCAATTGCGCGATGTCGCGAAGCGGCGGCGCGCCGAAGTGCCGGCTATATTCGCGACTGAACTGCGAAGGGCTGTCATACCCGACCCGGACCGCGACCGACCCGACATCTCCGCTATGCCTGAGCAGTAATCTGCGCGCCTCGTGTAGCCGCAGTTGCTTCTGATACTGCAGCGGAGTCAGTGTCGTGACGTTCTTGAAGTGATGATGGAGCGACGACACGCTCATGTTCACCGCATGTGCCAGCGTCTCCATCCGCAAAAGCTCGGTGTAGTGATTCTGGATCCACTCGATTGCCCGCGCGATCCGGTACGTCTGACTCCCGTTCACCGCGACCTGCCGCAGCCTTTTTCCTTGCTCGCTCGTCATCAGCCGGTAGAGCAATTCCTTTTCGATGAGCGGTGCGAGTACGGGAATGTCACCCGGAGTATCGAGCAATCGTACGAGTCGCAGCGCGGTATCGAAAACCGGTGCTGACAGCGTGGCCACGGCGATGCCTTCGCCTGCCGACGCGGCATCCGGTTCTGGCAGGCGCAGCTGCGTCGCCAGCTCGACGATCCGCTGCGGATCGAGCGTGAACTTCACACACAGATAAGGCGCGTCGGGTGAGGCCCGCGTCACCCGCGACATCACCGGCAGATCGACGGATGTCACGAGGCAATGCAGATGATCGTAGACGTACGCCTGCCCCGCGACCATGACCCGCTTGGCGCCCTGCGCCGCGAACACGAATGCGGAGCTCGTCACGCCGCAGCCGAGATTCACGGGCTGCGAGTAGCGATAAAACGTGAGCGATGGGATCGCCGTCTGATGGGTACCGTCCGTCGGCGCGAAGCGGCTGATGAGCGCGGCGAGTTCCCGGCGCGCGGTTTCGCGTTCCGCCGAAGGATCGGGCCGGGAGGAATGCTGTTTCATGCGCATGGAACTCCGTGAACGGAATTGAGCATACCCAACCGCTGCCGGACAAGCGCGGCTGGCCTGCTCGATTTGCAGCATTGTTCAATAAATTTGCAGGATTGTGTAAGCGCAACCGCAGGCAGTCGGTACACACTGCCGCGTACACCCGGCGCCAAGTCCGGGCTTTCCCCACGGAGAGGTTCCATGTCCACATCGTTTGTCCTCAACGGCAAGAACGTTACGCTCGACGCCGATCCCACCACGCCGCTCCTTTGGGCAATCCGCGAGGACGCGGGCCTGCACGGCACGAAGTTCGGCTGCGGCATGGCGCAATGCGGCGCCTGCACGGTTCATCTGGAAGGCGAGGCCACCCGCTCGTGCGTGCTGCCGCTTGCGGCTATCGCGGGTAAGCGCATCACGACTATCGAAGGCATCGAAAGCCGGCCCGCAAAAGCCATCCAGGCCGCATGGGTCAAGCTGCAGGTGCCGCAGTGCGGGTACTGTCAATCCGGACAGATCATGTCCGCGACAGCCTTGCTCGAACATAACGCTACGCCCATCGACGCCGACATCGATGCCGCGATGAACGGCAACATCTGCCGCTGTGCGACCTATACCCGCATTCGCGCGGCCATCCACGAAGCCGCTGCCACCCTGAAGGCCTGACCATGACGACCGATCTCGATCTCAAGGATGCGGTACGCCCGTCGCGCCGAACCTTTCTCAAAGCAGCCGGCGCCTTCGCGGCAGTCGGTCTCACCATCGGCTTCGAATGGGCGGGCACGGGCCGCCGCGCGCTCGCCGCCACGATGCCCGACGCGACGTTCGCACCCAACGCGTTCCTGCGCGTCGCGCCGGACAACAGCGTCACGGTCATCGCGAAGCATGTCGAGATGGGCCAGGGCGCGTATACCGGCATCGCGACGATCGTCGCGGAAGAGCTGGATGCGAACTGGCAGGACGTGCGTGTCGAAAGCGCGCCCGCCGATGCAAAGCGCTACGCGAATCTCGCGTTCGGCACGATCCAGGGCACGGGCGGCAGTTCGGCGATGGCCAACTCGTGGATGCAATTGCGCGAAGCCGGCGCGAAAGCGCGCGCGATGCTGGTCTCCGCCGCCGCTGCGCAGTGGCAGGTGCCCGCATCCGAGCTGACGACGCTCGACGGCAGCGTTCATCACGCGGCCACGAACCGGACCGCGACCTACGGTTCGCTCGCGTCGGCCGCGGCCCGCTTGCCGGTGCCGGATACGGTCACGCTCAAGTCGCCGAAGGATTTTCGTTTGATCGGCCATCAGCTGCCGCGCGTCGACGTGCCGCCGAAAACCAACGGCACTGCGCAGTTCACGCTCGATGTGACGTTCCCCGGCATGCTGGTCGCGCTGCTGCAGCGTCCGCCGCTCTTCGGCGCGACGGTCAAATCGTTCGATGCGTCGGCCGCGAAAGCAGTGCCCGGCGTCGTCTCGGTCGTGCAGGTGCCGGGTGGCGTCGCGGTGGTCGCAAAGGGTTTCTGGGCGGCGAAGCAGGGCCGCGATGCGTTGAAGGTCGAATGGGACGATTCAAAGGCCGAAAAGCGCAGCTCGGACGCGATCATGGCTGAATACCGGCAGCTCGCCGAGCAGCCAGGCATGTCCGCCCGAAAAGACGGTGATGCGACGAAGGCGCTCGCAGGCGCGGTGAAGAAAATCTCCGCCAGCTATGCGTTCCCGTATCTCGCTCACGCGCCGATGGAACCGCTCGACGCGGTTGTCAAACTCACCGCTGACAGTTGCGAAATCTGGGCCGGCGACCAGTTTCAGACCGTCGATCAGGCCAACGCCGCACATACGGCGGGACTCGATCCGCAGCAGGTCAAGATCCACACGCTGTATGCGGGTGGCAGTTTCGGCAGACGCGCGAACACCCAGTCGGACTATATCGTCGAGGCCGTGTCGATCGCGAAGGCGCTGGGTGCGAACGGCACGCCGGTCAAGCTGCAGTGGACCCGTGAGGACGACATCCACGGCGGCCTCTACCGGCCGATGTACTTCCACAAGCTCGACGCGGGCCTGAGCGCCGACGGCAAGCTCGTCGGCTGGCGGCATCGCATCGTCGGTCAGTCGATTCTTGCCGGCACGCCGTTCGCCAGCGTGATGGTCAAGAACGGGATCGACGGGACGTCCATCGAGGGCGCCGCTAACGTGGCCTACGCGATTCCGAACCTCTCGGTCGAACTGACGACCACACAGACCGGCGTACCTGTGTTGTGGTGGCGGGTGGTCGGCAGCTCGCATACGGCATTCGCGGTCGAGGCGTTCATGGACGAAGCCGCGCACGCCGCGCGCAAGGACCCGTTCGTCTTCCGCCGCGATCTGCTCGCGCATGAACCGCGTATGCGGGGCGTGCTCGAACTCGCTGCGCAGAAAGCGGGCTGGGACCCGGCCAAACCGTTGCCGAAAGGCCGCGGGCGCGGCATCGCGGTAGCCGAGGCGTTCAAGACGTTCGTCGCGCAAGTCGCGGAAGTCTCCGTCGACAAGGACGGTAACGTGAAAGTGGAGCGCGTCGTGTGTGCGGTGGATTGCGGCACGCCGATCAATCCGGACGTCATCGCCGCGCAGATGGAAGGCGGCATCGGCTTCGGTCTCGGCGCGGCGTTGCACAGCGCGATCACGTTAAAGGACGGCAAGGTCGAGCAGAACAACTTCGACGGCTACCAGGTGCTGCGGTTCGCGGAGATGCCCAAGGTCGAGGTGCATATCGTGCAATCGGGCGAAGCGCCGACGGGCGTCGGCGAGCCGGGTGTCGCACCCGTCGGGCCGGCGGTCGCGAACGCGATCTTCGCGGCCACCGGCAGGCGGATTCACTCGCTGCCGTTTCCTGCCGCTTCGGAAAAGACCGCCTGACGGGCTGACCTAAGACGACGCGCCGCGTCGTGATTGATTGCGCTCCCGCATGCTTGTCATGCGGGAGCGCGGCGCTTTCCTGAATCAGAACTTATCCCACCCTTCATCTACAGTTGCAGTAGCAAGCGCAGCAACCGGCGCAGCGGCCGTAGCCCGCGCAACGCGTTTAGGAGCAGCAGCAACCGCAACCTCGCGTCGCTGCGCCTCCCGCCGAGCAGGAACCGGAGCTGCCGCTACCGCAGCCGCCGAATCCTTCACCTGAAAAAACGCCACGGCGTCAGTCAGTTGTTCCCCCTGGTCTTCCATCGACCGCGAAGCCGCAGCCGCCTCTTCCACCAAAGCCGCATTCTGCTGCGTGACGTTGTCCATCTGCGTAATCGCAAGATTGACCTGCTCGATGCCACGGCTTTGTTCGGTCGATGCCGCCGCGATTTCCGACATGATGTCGGTGACTCGTGCGACTGCCTGAGTCACCTCGGTCATCGTCTTGCCCGCCTCGCCGGCAAGCGCGGACCCGTCACGGATCTTGTCCACGGAAGTGGCGATCAGATCCTTGATCTCCTTGGCCGCACTCGATGAACGTTGAGCCAGGCTTCTGACTTCGCTTGCCACCACCGCGAAACCCCGCCCCTGTTCGCCCGCACGCGCGGCTTCAACTGCCGCGTTCAACGCGAGGATGTTCGTCTGGAACGCAATGCCTTCGATGATGCCCGTGATGTCCGCGATCTTCGTCGAGCTGTCGCTGATGTCGTGCATGGTGTTCACCACCTGACCGACGACCTCGCTACCCTTTTGCGCCACCGACGATGCATTCGCAGCCAGCATGCTGCCTTGCTGCGCGTTGTCGGCGTTCTGCTTAACCGTGGAGGTGAGTTCTTCCATGCTGGAAGCCGTTTCCTGCAAGGAAGCAGCCTGTTGCTCGGTACGCTGGCTCAGGTCCATATTGCCCGCTGCGATCTGACGTGCCGCGCCGGCGATGCTGGTGCTGCTGTCGCGCACCCGTCCAACGGTCACCGTCAGCCGTTCATTCATCTCGCGCAGGGCGGTCAGCAGTTTGCTGGTTTCGTCGCGGCCCTCGACCGTGATGCGCGTGCGCAGATCGCCTGCCGACACCGTGCGCGCGACGTCGATCGCAAAACGCAGCGGTCCGGTCACGGCACGCGTGATCACCACGCATGCGCCGACGGCGAGCCCCAGCGCGATAAGGCAGATCGCGATCAGCAGATTGCGCTGGCTTTCGTAATGCGCCGTGTACTCGTTGACCAGTTGTTCCTGGCGTGAGCGCGTGTAGTCAGCGTACGCGTTGGTCGCGCGAATCAGCGCGGCGAGCAGCGGCCGGCAATGCTCGTCCATCTCGGCGATCGCTTCATCCCGCTTGTTAGTGAGCGCGAGATTGACGATGTTGAGGGCAACCGGACCATAAGCCGCTTCGACCCGGTTGATCTCTGCGACGAGACTGCGTGCTTTCTCCGACGTGTCGGTCGCGCTGGCGATCATGTCGTTGAGCTTTTTCAGGTCGATTTGCACGTCTTCGTGTGCACGCGTTACGTCAGCTTTCTCTACTTCGAGGTCCTGGGGTTTGGTCACGAGCACAAGGTTGCGCGCCGCGATTGCTCTACGATCCACGGCGGTTCGAACCTGCACCGCCATATCGGCGCGTGCGTTGATGCCGTGTACGAAGTTGGAAAACCCATCGGTCGAATCGCTCAGCGCCTTCAGGGAAAGGCCGGAAACCGCGACGACAACGACAGACAGCATGCCGAAACCGGCGATGAGTTTGGTTTTGATGGTGAGGTTTTTGAGGGTCACGATTTTTTATTCTCCAATAACGAAACGTTGAAGCGTTCGCAGTGGACTCTCAGGTCCGGGCATGGGAGCGTCTATCTGGCAGCCGATCATCGTGGCCGCCCCGCGCGGTTTACCCTTCGTGCCTTTCGCAGGACGCGTCCGAAGGTGCGTCGAACGTCAGGCGATAAATGGGTATCCCATTTACTGGTTATCGGATCGAATTCTTACGGACTTAAGAAATCCCGGGTATTCCTCTACAAAGCTTGCGCACGATGCGCGAAGAACGCATCGTTTTCGGTTGATTTGAATATATTTAGGTGCGCGGTGAAAGCATGAAACTTACATATTCATTTCATTTTCCGACGTGCGTCCGGGCAAATAACCTACTGGCGAACATCAGGCAACAAAAAATGGCTTGAACTAATGGCCACACATGGATATGATTGAGCAATCACTCATTAATTACTTGTAGTCGAAACGACCTGCATGGCCCGTCCGAAAAGCGAAGACAAACGCAACGCCATCCTTGCTGCCGCAACGGAGGTCATTGCCGAGCAGGGTTTGAGCGCACCCACCGCGCGCATCGCAAAACTCGCGGGCGTGGCTGAAGGAACGTTGTTCACGTATTTCGACAATAAGGACGAGCTGCTGAACCAGCTCTACCTGGACATCAAGGCAGAGCTGCGCGAAGTGATGATGACGACCTATCCGAAGCAAGCCAGCGTGCGCGAGCGCATTCAGCACGTGTGGAACAGGTTTGTCGACTGGGGCGTGGCGCAGCCGCAAAAACGCCGGGCCGTGGCGCAACTGTCCGTGTCGGAGCGTCTGTCCGACTGTACACGTGCAACTGGCATGGAGTCTTTCGCAGACATCAACACAATGATTCAGGCAAGCGTGGCGAGCGGCGCCTTGCGTGATCATCCGCCGGCTTTCCTGTCGGCAATCATGGCGGCATTGGCCGAAACCACCATGGATTTCATCGCTCGCGAACCGGCTAACGCCGACCGTTATCGCAAGGCCGGCTTTGAGGCGTTCTGGCGCGCGATTGCCCAGAACTAATTTTTTTACCTTATTAATGAGCGCGCACACACTCAATTAATCGAAAGGAGCGCATTATGTCGAAGGTCTGGTTGGTTACGGGAAGCGCCCGCGGGCTTGGGCGCGATATCGTCGAAACGGCGTTGCGTGCCGGTGAGCGGGTGGTGGCTACGGCGCGCGATCCGCGGCAGTTGGCGGATCTGGTGACACGCTACGGTGAGCAGGTTCGCGCGGTCGCGCTAGATGTCACGGATCCGGCGGCGGCACGCGCGGCCGTGCAGGCTGCAGTCGATGCTTTCGGCCGGCTCGATGTGGTCGTCAACAACGCGGGCTTCGGTCATCTGGCGCCGTTCGAGCAAACTACCGAAGACGATTTCCGTGCGCAGATCGACACCAACTTCTATGGTGTGGTTAACGTCACGCGTGCGGCGCTTCCGGTACTTCGGAAACAGCGATCCGGCCACGTGATCCAGATTTCGTCGGTGGGCGGCCGTGTCGGGATCGCCGGCTTGAGCGCGTATCAGGCTGCAAAGTGGGCGGTCGGCGGCTTCACTGAGGTGATCAGCCAGGAACTCGCGCCGTTTGGCGTCCACGTCACTGCGCTCGAGCCGGGCGGTATGAAAACGGAATGGGGCACGGGCGCGATGGGTGAGGCGCCGGAATTGCTGCCGGACTATGTGCCGTCGGTTGGCGCCGTCGCGGATATGCTGTCCCAGTACGTCGGCAAGGAAGCCGGCGATCCCGCAAAAGTTGCGCAAGTGGTGCTGAAGCTCGCGTATCACGATTCGTTGCCGGCGCATCTTCTGCTCGGTAGTGACGCATTACATTTCGCCGGCGAAGGCGACAAGGCGCGCGCTGCAGCGGCCGAAGCGTGGCGAGCGGTCAGCGCGGCCACCGATTTCTCCGCGCCGACGCCGCTGCCGGAATTTCCGGGCGCACCGGCGAAAGCCTGAGCACGCATGCGGCCGCCGGGCGGTGCCCAGATTGCCCGCCACGCTCGGGACAAAGCGGTCGCCGCCCGCTTATGGGACATATCTGAAGGTTTGACCAATGCGCGCTGGCCGGGCGCAATCATGGAGCACGCATCATGAAGGTTCTGATTTTCGGCGCGACCGGCATGGTCGGGCAGGGCGTATTGCGCGAATGCCTGCGCGCGCCTGACGTCGAGGTAGTCCAGACAGTTGGCCGCACCCGCACCGGCCAACTCGATCCGCGTCTGAACGAACTGATTCAGCCGGACTTGATGGACTACCGGACGGTGGAAGACTCGCTGACGGGTTTCGACGCGTGCTTTTTCTGTCTGGGCGTCTCGTCGGCAGGTCTGCAGGAGGCCGAGTATGTGCGCCTTACCTACGACCTGACGCTGGCCGCCGCGCAGACGCTGGCCCGTCTCAATCCGCAAATGACTTTCGTCTACGTGTCGGGCGCGGGTACCGATAGCACTGAACACGGCCGCACCATGTGGGCGCGGGTCAAGGGCCGGACGGAGAATGCGCTGCTACGGCTGCCGTTCAAGGCCGTCTATCTGTTCCGCCCCGGCGTGATCGAGCCGCTGAACGGCGCCGTTTCGAAAACCCGCTCGTACCGTTTGTTCTATACGGTGGCGAGGCCGCTTCTGTCGACGCTGCGCGCGCTCTTTCCCAATCACATTCTGAGCACCGAAGACATTGGCCAGGCGATGCTGGAGGTCGCGCGCCATGGCGCCGCCAAAGCGGTGCTCGAGGTCGCGGACATCAGGGCGCTCAGCCGCGCCGCAGCCGAGCCGGCGCTCGATCTGCACGCGGGCTGAGCGCCCGGACGGGGTGACGTCCGCGCGCTGCGCCGCGGCCCGAGACGTCCCCTAGTCGAAAAAATTCGTTTAATCCGCCAAAAACCTGTCTTTTCCCTGATTCGACGCGCCTCGGCGTCTGGTAGGCTACCGTTTCACGAGACGCGCCTTCCTGACGCGCCAACTTCTCCACGCGCGTAGGTCAGCGCATGCTCGAATGAAACGTTCATGGTGACGCGCCGACCGAACATCGTGATTGCCATCAGTATCGTGCTGGCCAGCGCGATCCTTGCGATCGCGGTGTGGGTATTGGCACAGATGCGCGACGATGCGCTGCGGCGCGCCCAGGATTCGGTCTTCAACGTCTCGCTGCTGGTCGAGCGCGACGTGTCACGCAATCTCGAGATCTACGATCTGTCGCTGCGGGCGGTAATCGACGGGCTGAAACAACCCGGCGTGCTGGAACTGCCGCCGAAGATCCGCCAGATGGTGCTGTTCGACGGCTCCGCCAGCGCGAAAGACATGGGTTCGATTTTCGTACTCGACACAGCCGGCAACATCATCTTCGATTCGCAATCCTCGCCTCCGCGTCCCGTCAATCTCGCCGAGCGCGACTATTTCAAGGTTCAGCGCGATTCCCCCGATGTCGGCCTGTACGTTAGCCAGCCGTTCATGCCCAAGCTGACCGGCAAGGACGTGAGCATTGCGTTGAGCCGCCGGATCTCGCGGCCGGACGGCAGCTTCGGCGGCGTGGTGGTCGGCACGATGCGCCTTACTTACTTCAGGCATCTCTTCGCCGGCATGAATCTCGGTTCGGGCGGCTCGATGGCGCTGATGCTGAACGACGGCACGATGCTGATGCGGCGCCCCTACGATCCGAAAATCATCGGCCGGAGTCTGACTGGCACCTCGAACTATTCGCGCTTCCTCCAGCAGCCGAGCGGGGACTTCTTCGGCACGGCGGCGATCGACGGGGTCGAGCGCTGGTACGCGTTTCGCCATATCGATATGTATCCGTTGATTCTCGACGTGGCGCTCTCTACGCGCGATATCTACGTGGAGTGGCGGCATCGCGCGTGGCTCATCGGCTCGCTGATTGCGGCGCTCGACGTGGTGATCATTGCGCTTGCGCTCCTGTTCTCGCAGCAACTGCGGCAGCGTCGCGCGGCCGAAGAAGAGTTGCGCGTGCTCGCACGTACCGACGGCTTGACTGGCCTGAACAATCGCCGCACGTTCGAAGAACATGCGGAAGAGGAATGGCGCCGTGCGCAGCGTAACGGCTGGCCGTTGTCGATGCTGCTGATCGATGTCGATACGTTCAAGGGCTTCAACGATCTCTACGGCCACTCGGCTGGCGACGATGCGCTCATTGCCGTGGCGCGTTGCATCGGGCAGAGCGTACGGCGTCCGGGCGATACCGCCGCGCGCTACGGCGGCGAAGAATTCGCCGTGCTCCTGCCGGATACCGACGAAGCCGGGGCGGCGACCATCGCCGAGAAAATTCGCGCCGCGGTTCAGGCGCTCGAGCTTCGCCATGTCGCGAGCTCGCACCATGTGCTGACCGTCAGCATTGGCATTGCGTGCTCAAGCCGCCACGTATTCGCGACGAGCCGCGCACTTGTCATCGCGGCGGACGAGGCGCTCTACGAGGCCAAGGACGCCGGCCGCAACCAGGTGCTTTGCTATCCGGTGGCGGCGCGGGCGGATCGGCGGAGTGCCGTGGCGTCGCCGGCGCAGTGAGGCAGCACAAATTCGAAGGTGTGCGGGTTCGTGGATCGCGCCGAGTTCGGTTGGCATCGGACGCACCGGCGAGTGCGCCGGCCAACGAAACGTACAGACAAAAAAAAGCCGCTCACGCCGGGGAGCGTGAGCGGTAAGTCGGAGAGTTACATCAACTTCGCGTGCGCTCATGGGGGGTGAACGCAACAAACAAAGTCTAAAAGCGCGGCTCATCCCCAAATATCAGACAAATCCCAATCATCGCGCCGGCAGGCAAAGCACGTTGACGTAGCGATCTGGCCCCTGTGTGCCAGGCATTCCTTACATCATCCTGTCCCGGTTATGCCCACCATTTATCGCATCAAGTCTCTGCTACGCACGCCGTAAAAGAGGTGGCAGCGTCGCCAAGTATCTGAAAAATGGCGAAACGGTTTGCCATGCCGCAGCGACGCGAGCGTCCCCTCAGGACTTATGAAGGATGGTGAGATGAAGTGGTTCGACCGCATGACCGTATTCAGGAAGCTGCTGTTGGCGTTTGCCGTTGTGATCGGGTTCTGCGTCGTGATCGGCGGGACTTCGCTGAAGACGTTGTCGTCGATGCACGCCATTACCGACGCCATCTGCGACCAGCACATGAACGGCCTCTACTGGATGGAAGAGGCGAACCGCCACAAGATCGATTCCGATCTTGGCGCCGCGAATCTCGGCTACGCCGCTGACGACGCCGGCCGTCAAAAGTTGAAGGACAGCATCGTCGCCTCGCTCAAGGAGATGCACGGCGCCTACGATCAGTATCGCGCGACCATTGCTACAGCCAAGGGTCAGGAGATGTTCGACGAGGTGCTGCGCAAGTCGGCGGTGTGGGAGGGCATCGTGCATCAGCAGATCGGTCTCGAACCGATTCCGGCCGGCGTCGACAACAACGAACTCGTGCGCCGCGCGATTGCGTCGAGCGAGGCGCTGCGCGATCGCATCACGGCGTTGATCGACTATCGCCGTCAGCAAGCCAACGAAGCCCAGCAGGAGGCGAGCGCCAACTATCAGCACATGCGCATCGCGATGCTCGCGCTGGTGTTAGGCGCGATCGCGGCGGGCACGTTGCTCGCGACGGTGATCGCACGGCGCCTCGCGCGTCAGCTCGGCGGCGAGCCCGCTTACGCCATGCACATCGCCAACCGTATCGCCGATGGCGATCTGAGCGTGCGCGTCGATACCCGTGCGGGCGATACCCAAAGCATGCTGTTCGCGCTACGCAACATGCGTGAGCGGTTGGCCGGCATTGTCTCGGGCATCAGCGAGTCGAGCGAATCGATCCTGATGGCTTCCGGCGAGATCGCGCAGGGCAACACCGATCTGTCGCAACGCACCGAAGAGCAGGCGGCCGCGTTGCAGGAGACCGCATCGAGCATGCAGGAATTGACGTCGACCGTGAAGATGAATGCCGAGAACGCGCAGCAGGCGGGTGGTGTTGCGCACGGTGCGTCGGAAGTGGCGGCGCGCGGTAGCCACCTCGTCGGCGATGTGGTTGAAACGATGCGCGAGTTGGCGGCTGGCTCGAAGCGCATGACCGACATCATCGCGGTGATCGAAGGGATCGCGTTCCAGACCAATATTCTCGCGCTGAACGCCGCCGTAGAAGCGGCGCGCGCTGGTGAGCAGGGCCGTGGCTTTGCGGTGGTGGCGGGCGAAGTGCGCTCGCTCGCGCAGCGCAGCGCGGTGTCCGCCAAGGAGATCAAGGAGCTGATCGAAAGTTCGACGGCGCGTGTGGGCAGTGGCGCCGAACTGGCCGAGCGGGCCGGTCAGACGATGGCGGAAGTCACACATGCGGTGAAACGCGTGACCGACATCATGGGTGAGATTTCGTCGGCGTCGCAGGAGCAAAGCACCGGCATCGAAGAGGTGAACCGCGCGGTCGCACAGATGGACGACGTGACCCAGCAGAACGCGGCGCTGGTCGAGCAGGCGGCGGCCGCGGCGGCGTCGATGGCGGACCAGGCGAGGCAACTGCAAGCGGCGGTCACGGTGTTCTCGTTGGACGCGCGGCACGCGTAGCACTCTTCACACGCGTTTTACCGCCCTTGCCAGGCCTGGTGGCTCTCCGTACACTCGCGCGTAATTCCCAGACGGCGTAGTTCCGCTGCGCCGTCCACTAAAACGCCGACAGAGGAGAACCCCCGCCATGGCCGATTCCTATTTCCCACGCTGGCGCGCCCAGCCAGACGCTGCTGAGGGCCGCATTGTCGGCACTGACGAGCGTCTCGCGTGGCCGCAGATGTTTGCAATGGGTATCCAGCACGTGGTCGCGATGTTCGGCTCGACCGTGCTTGCGCCGTTGTTGATGGGCTTCGATCCGAACCTGTGCATCTTCATGTCCGGGATTGGCACGCTGTTGTTCTTCGTGCTCGTGGGCGGGCGCGTGCCGAGCTATCTCGGTTCGAGCTTCGCGTTCATCGGTCTGGTGATCGCGGTGACGGGGTATGGCGGCCACGGTCCGAACATGAACATTCCGGTGGCGTTGGGCGGGATCATCGCGTGCGGGGTGGTGTACGCGATCATTGGCCTGATCGTGTCGGCGGTCGGCACACGATGGATTGAAACGCTGATGCCGCCGGTGGTGACAGGCGCGATCGTCTGCGTGATCGGCTTGAATCTCGCGCCGATCGCAGTGCATGGCGTGAGCGGCAGCAACTTCGACTCGTGGATGGCGCTGGTGACGGTGCTATGCGTCGGCGCGGTCGCGGTGTTTGCGCGCGGCATGCTGCAGCGTTTGCTGATTCTGGTCGGCTTGCTGATGGCATACGTGATTTACGCGATCGTGACGAATGGTCTCGGCATGGGCAAGCCGATCGACTTTGCGATTGTGGCGAACGCTGCGTGGTTCGGTATGCCGCAGTTCACGGCGCCGGTTTTCAACATGCAGGCGATGACCCTGCTTGCGCCGATCGCGGTGATTCTTGTTGCTGAGAATCTTGGGCACATCAAGGCGGTGAGCGCGATGACCGGTCAGAACCTCGACCGTTATGTCGGCCGTGCATTTATCGGCGACGGACTCGCAACGATTCTGTCTGGCTTCGCTGGCGGCACCGGGGTGACGACGTACGCAGAGAACATCGGCGTGATGGCCGTGACCAAAATCTATTCGACGCTGGTGTTTGTGATTGCCGCGGTGATTGCGCTGGTTTTGGGCTTTTCGCCAAAGTTCGGCGCGGTGATTCAGACCATTCCGGGGCCGGTGCTGGGCGGCGTATCGATCGTTGTGTTCGGTCTGATCGCGGTGACTGGCGCGCGCATCTGGGTCGTGAATAAAGTCGATTTCTCCGACAACCGGAATCTGATCGTGGCGGCGGTGACGCTTGTCCTGGGCGCCGGTGATTTTTCGTTGAAGCTCGGTGGTTTTGGACTCGGCGGGATCGGTACCGCGACCTTTGGCGCGATCATTTTGTACGCGCTTTTGAGAAGGAAGCCGGCGCAGGGGCCGGTGGCCTGATTGGCCTGGGCGACGGTCTTTTTCTTTTGCGATTGAGAGTTCAAGCGATCAAGAAAAAGGCCATCGCCACGTTGTAACGCTGACCGCTACCTCTATCGCTTCCGCACGGTCAGCGCCGTCTCCGACAGATCCACTTCGCGCATGAGCTTGTTCAAAGTCTCGTCATTGATTGCCTGACTATTGCGCAGCGCAAGCAGCACCTTCCGCTCGGCTCGCATCGCCGCCAACTTCATCCGGAATTCCAGCGCATCGGCACGGCGCGCCATTTCACGTGGCTCCTGTTCGTCTTCCAGCGTGGCGAGCCGTCGTCGATAAATGTCCATGACTCGCGCGGTGACATCCGCCGCGTATGCCGAGGCCGACTCATCCAGATCCGCGCAATCTCTATCGTGCACCTCGTCTACCGCGCGAATCGCGGCTTGTGCCGCCATCGTGCGCGCCATCGCCTCCTCCGCGGCATGCGGATCCTTACCCCGCCGCCAGCCGCTCAACAACAGCGGCAACGCCACGACTGCCACCAGCAGCGATAGCAGAATCACGCCCGAGGCAATGAAGATCGCCAGGTCTCGCCCCGGCAACGGCGTACCGTTCGGCAACATCTCGGGCAACGACAACACGCCCGCCAGCGTCACCGCTCCACGCACGCCGGCCACCGTCGTCACCGTGACCGTGCGCAACCCCGGCACGGCACTCGCCATGCCGTGCTTCGCAGCGCCACGGCTCGCGAACCAGCGCAGCAACCACACCCACACGAAGCGCATTGCGTAAAGCGCCGCCGCCACCGCAGCGATGTAGCCGATCAAGCGCCACACCTCAACATCGCTGGTCTCGTGCGCGTCGAGCAGCGCGCGGCCGAGAATGTGCGGAAACTGCAGCCCCAACAGAATGAACACCATGCCGTTGAAGACGAATTCGATCATCGTCCACGTGCTGTTCCCACGCACGCGCGACGACACCGGGCCGGCGTTCGCAATGTTCGCGTAGTTCATCATCATCCCGGCCGAGACCGCGGCCAGAATGCCCGAGAACTCGAAGCGCTCGGCGATCAGATACGCGGCGAACGGAATCAGCAGCGTCATTACTACGCCGGGCGCCGGATCACCTTCTTCGTTAAGACTCAGAAAATGCGCGGACACAAAGCTGAACAGCCAGCTCACCGCTGCGCCCGTCGCGAGACCGCCCACCGCGATGATCACGAAGCTGATCGACGCGTCGCGCAGCGAAAACACTCCCGTCAGCGCCGCGGCAATCGCGAACTTCAGCGCGACAAGGCCCGACGCGTCATTCATCAACGCCTCACCTTCGAGGATATGCATCAGCCGCCCTGGAATCTTGCTCTTGCCGGCGATACCGCTCAGCGCCACCGCATCGGTTGGCGACAGCACCGCGGCCAGCGCGAACGCGACCGGCAGCGAGATCGACGGCACCAGCGCGTGGATGAAGTAGCCGACCGCCAGCACCGTCATGAAAACCAGCCCGAGCGCGAGCATCAGAATGGAGCGGCGCGCCATGAACAATTCGCGCTTAGGGATTCGCCATCCATCCGCGAACAGCAACGGCGGAATGAACAGCATCATGAAAATTTCCGGATCGAAGGTGACGTGCAGCCCTAGCTTCGGCCATGCGAGCAATGCGCCAATCGCGATCTGGACCAGCGGCAGCGGCAACGCGACCCGCATCATCCGGGTCACGATGCCGGACGCGGCGACGGCGAGCAAAAGAATCAGTACGGTAAAGACAATATCCATCGGTCTATTTCTGGAGATATAGCGGTGCGTCCTCTGCGATCGTCGACGATGCGGCCGCATATCGATCACGAGGCGCGCGTGAGGCACAAGGCAGAAGTTTAGCCCGCTGCAGCGTCACGTCATTGTTAACCCCGCAAGGTCCCGCGAGAGCGGTCGGTAAGCGTCCAGGTAAGGCAATGCACCTTAACGGTGCGTTCTGCGCCCACGCGCGGCGCATCGGCTCGTTCATCGGTGCAATCTTTCATGCAAATTTCATTCGAATGTGCGCCAGCGTGCGCATGGAGCTTGCTTAAGGAATATCGATGACGCACATTTTGAGAAACGGTGCCGAGGTTGTTCGCTTCCGCGTTCGGACCGGCCCGGCTCTCGCGTGAGAGGATTGCATGACGATTGCGCAACAGGAAAGGACGGCCAGCGCGCCGCACGGCTTCGACGTCGAGGTGACGTCGGGGCTCGAACGTTTTTCGGTGCAGCATGGCGAGCTGACGTTGACTAGCGTGTTTCAACCCATTTTCAGCCTGTCGCATATGCGGGCAGTGGGCTACGAGGGGCTGCTGCGCGCGCACGATGCGCTCGACCGGCCCGTGTCGCCGCTCGACGTCTTCGGCGAGGCGGCGCGTCTGGGCGACGTGCTGCAAGTCGACCGGCTCGCCCAGACCCTGCATCTGGAGAACTTCAAGGTACTCGGCGCCGAACGCGAATGGCTGTTTCTGAATGTCCATCCCGGCGCGCTCACCGACCCGTATCTCGCCGCCGCCTTGCTGGCCAACCTCAAGCGGCTCGATCTGTCGCCACGGCGAATCGTGCTCGAAGTGCTCGAGCAACGCGCGGAAGATCTCGAGCGTCTCGCGGACGCGGTGCGTCAGTTCCGCGAGCGTGGTTTCCTGATTGCACTCGACGACTTCGGCGCGGGCCATTCCAACGTCGAACGGATCTGGCAATTGAATCCCGACATCGTGAAGCTCGACCGCATCATGCTGTCGCACGCAGCGCATCGCGCTGACATGGCGACGATTCTGCCGGGGCTGGTGGCGCTGCTGCACGAAGCCGGCAAGCTCGTGCTGATCGAAGGTGTCGAGACGGAGCATGAAGCGCAGATGGCGCTCGCTTGCGATGCGGACTTCGTGCAGGGGTTTTTCTTCGGCCGACCGAATCCAGGGGCAGCCGACGCGGCGCACGCCGCGACTTGCATCAGCGAAGTCACCGACCGTTATCGCGACCAGGCCGAAGCGCGCGAGCGCCGCAATGCGAGCCGTCTCACACCGTATCTGCGGGCGTTCGAGCGCGCCGCGGAACGGCTCGCCGCCGGCGAACCGCTCGAGGAAGTATGCTGGAATTTCCTCGCACTCGACCATGCCGCGCGCTGTTTTCTGCTCGATGCGAAGGGCAAGCAGGCGGGCCGCAACGTCGTGTTGCGTGCCGATCGCGCGGCGCATGAGACGCGCTTTTTGCCGCTTGCCGACGCGCAAGGGGCGAACTGGCTGCGTCGTCCGTATTTCCGTGCGGCGATCAATGCGCCGGAGCGCGTGCATGTGACGCGTCCGTATCTGTCGATCAACGAGGCGTTGCCGTGTGTGACGCTGTCGGTGGCGACGCGCGTCGGTGATCAGACGTGCGTGCTGTGCGGCGATATCGATTGGGTCGAAGAATAGCGATTCGGATGCTTCGATTGGCAGGGCGCGCGGCGGTTCTGAGATCATGTCGTTTTTAACGACCCACAGCCGCGCTCATGTCAGTCCTACTCGAAGTCATCGCCACGACCGTTGCCGACGCCCGGCTTGCTGCGCAGACCGGTGCGAACCGTCTCGAACTCGTCACCGCGATGGGCGAGGGCGGTTTGACGCCGAGCCTTGGCTTGATCGAAGCGGTGGTTGCCGCGAGCGTCGTGCCCGTGAACGTGATCGTGCGACCGCATAGCCGCTCGTTCGTGTACGACGCCGACGACTACGCCGTGATGCTGCGCGACGTGCGCGCAGTCAAGGCGGCCGGCGCGAACGGCGTGGTGATCGGCATGCTGAAGGCGGATGGCGAGATCGACCGCGAAGGCCTCGCGCGTGCGATCGATGCGGCGGATGGCTTGGCGATCACCTTCCATCGTGCGTTCGACGAGACGCGGGATCTGCAGAAAGCGCTCGACGTGCTGCTCGGTTTCGATGCCGTGACGAATGTGCTGACCTCGGGCGGAAAACCTTCTGTGCTGCAGGCGGAGTCAATCGTGCGTGAGCTGGTACGGCAAGCGTCGGGCTCACACTGCACGGTGCTGGCAGGCGCAGGTTTGACCATCGATGCAGTAGCTGGCTTCGTGAGTGCGACGCAAGTTCAAGCGGTTCACTTCGGTTCGGGTGTGCGCGTTGGCGGCAATGGTCTTGCTCCCGTCGATGCGGCGAAAGTCGCGCAGGTGAGAGCGCTGCTCGACGTAACGCGTAGCTGAACGCTGCTAAACCACCAGGCAAAAAAATGCCGCTTCGAGGTTCAACCCGAAGCGGCATTTTTCATCCACAAAGCGAAAGAATTACTTCGCGACCACCACCGGAATTCCGCGCAACTGTCCGGCGCCCTTCATCTCTTCCAGCGACTTCTTCACCGACACGCTCGTCGCTGCTTCAATCTGCAAGCGTGCCGCGAGATCGCGTTCGCCGCGCTTCACGCCCGCCAGATTCGCGAGCTTCACGTGACCATAACCGCGTACACGCGCATGCAGATCGGCGAGCTTCGCGACGTCTTCCAGATTGTTCGCGTTGAGCTTTGCGAACGCGCGTTGCAGCGTGGTTTCGTAGTCGCCGGCGAGTTCGCGCTCCATCTTGCGTTCGAGCGTGCGGCCGAACGGATCGAGCATCGTGCCACGCAAGCCGCTGAACTTCGCCATTACGCCGAGCACCGGCCACATCCATTGACCGAAGGTCTTCTTGGTCGGATTCACGCCCGGTTGAGGACGTGTGAGCGTCGGCGGCGCGAGGTTGAACTTGATGCCGAAGTCCTTGCCCGCGACACCTTCGAATTGCGCTTCCAGTGCTTCGCGGAAGGCCGCATCCGTATGCAGGCGCGCGACTTCGTATTCGTCCTTCACCGCGAGGAGGCGATAGAACGTCGTCGCCACTGCGCGCGCGATGCGCTCGCTCTTTGCATCGACCGCGGCTTCGGCACGACGCGCCGCATCGACCAGCGCGCGATACCGCTTCACATAGCTCGCGCCACCGTACGTTTGCAGACGGCCCTCGCGATGCGCGATCAGTTCGTCGAGCGTATCGACGCGCACCGCCTGCTTCGCCAGATGCCGCGCCTGCCACAGCGATTCGAGCGCAGCGGGGTCTTCCGCTGCAACACGTCCAATCGAAAACGCCAGTTGATTCATCTGCACCGCAACGTTGTTCAATTCGATCGCGCGCATCATTGCGGCGAACGACACCGGCACGAGGCCAAGTTGCCAGGCATAACCGAGCATCAGAATGTTCGCGCCGATGGTGTCGCCGAGAAAACGCGTGGCGAGCGCCTGGGCGTCGCACGTCGACATGCGATCGTCGCCGGCCGCATGGCGCATCTTGTCGATCAACGCGTCGGCATGCAGCGTCGCATCAGGGTTCTGCACGAAGGTCGCGTTCGGGATTGCATGCGTATTGACGACGATACGCGTACGGCCGTGACGCACCGTTTGCAAGGCATCGGCGCTCGCGCCCACCACCATATCGCAGGCGAGCAGCACGTCGGCCTGTTGCGTGTCGATGCGAACCTGATTGAGCCACTCGTCGCGCGCGGCGAAGCGCACGAACGACAATACCGAGCCGCCCTTTTGCGCGAAGCCCATGAAGTCGAGCACCGACGCGCTCTTGCCTTCCAGATGCGCGGCCATGCTGATCAAGGCGCCGACCGTCACGACACCCGTGCCGCCGACACCGGTCACCAGAATGTCGTAAGGCGCGGCATCGAGATGCGTCGCGGGAATCGGCAGCGCATCGACGCGAGCAGCGAGCGCGGCCGGATCGAATGCGGCCCCCGCGGCTTTCTTCAATTTGCCGCCTTCCACTGTGACGAAGCTCGGGCAGAAACCATTCACGCAGGAATAGTCTTTATTGCACGACGATTGATCGATACGGCGCTTGCGTCCCAACGCAGTCTCAAGCGGCTCGACCGACAAACAATTCGATTGCACGCCGCAATCGCCGCAGCCTTCGCAAACTTCTTCGTTGATGAAGAGACGCTTGTCCGGATCGGGAAATTCGCCTTTTTTCCGGCGACGCCGTTTTTCAGCCGCACAGGTCTGGTCATAGATCAGCACGGTCACGCCGTCGATATCGCGCAACGCGCGCTGCACCGTGTCCATTTCGCTGCGATGGTGGAACGTCGTGCCTTTCGGGAAGAGGTCGTGATGGCCGTCGTATTTCTCCGGCTCATCGCTGACCACGACGAAACGCGACACGCCTTCGGCTTCCACCTGACGTGCGATCTGCGGCACCGAGATGCTGCCGTCGACCGGCTGGCCGCCCGTCATCGCGACGGCATCGTTATAGAGGATCTTGTAGGTGATGGTGGTGTTCGCGGCCACCGCCTGGCGGATCGCGAGAATGCCGGAGTGAAAGTAGGTGCCGTCGCCGAGATTCTGGAATACGTGGCGCGTTTTCGTGAACATCGAATGCGAGGCCCAATCGACGCCTTCGCCGCCCATCTGAATCAGGCCGGTGGTGTCGCGCTCCATCCACGACGCCATGAAGTGACAGCCGATCCCCGCATGCGCGATCGAACCCTCAGGCACTTTGGTCGACGTGTTGTGCGGGCAGCCTGAGCAGAAATACGGCGTACGTTTCACGCTATCCGCCGCATTCGAGAGGATTTGCGGCGCCACCAGATCGACCACGCGCTCGCGACGATCGAGCGCCGGCTTGTGCTTCGCGAGCCAGTTCGCGAACACCGGCAGAATGCGCGACGGCCGCAATTCACCCAGCGACGACAGCAGCAGCGTGCCGTCTTCGGCGTTCTTGCCGACCACGATCGGCCGCGTGCCTTGCGTGCGGTTGTACAGATAGTCTTTGATCTGCTGCTCGATGACCGGGCCTTTCTCCTCGATCACCAGCACTTCGGACAAACCGGACACGAACGCGTCGATGCGCGTCATTTCCAGCGGGAACGACAAGCCGACCTTGTAGATGCGTACGCCGGCCGCTTCCAGATCGGCGACCGTCAGATCGAGCCGGCGCAGCGTTTCCATCAAGTCCAGATGCGCTTTGCCGCACGTGACGATGCCGACGTTCGCATGCGGACTCGGCGCGATCCATTTGTCGATGCTGTTGGTGTGTGCGAAATGACGAACCGCGTCGAGTTTCGCGTGCATCCGTGCTTCGATCGTGAGACTCGGCAGATCGGGCCAGCGGTTATGCAGGCCGCCAGCCGGTTCCTGAAAGTCCTGTGGGGTGGCCCATTCGGTTTGCAGCGTATCGAGGTCCACCGTCGAACCGGATTCGACCGTTTCCGAAATCGCCTTATAGCCGACCCACGCCCCCGAGAAACGCGACAGCGCCCAGCCGTACAGGCCGAACTCGAGCATGTCGGCAATGTTCGACGGATTCACCACCGGCATATGCCAGGCCATCAACGCGAAGTCGCTCTGATGCGGCATCGACGACGACACGCAGCCGTGGTCGTCGCCCGCCACCACCAGCACGCCACCGTGCGGCGACGAGCCGTACGCGTTGCCATGCTTCAGCGCATCGCCCGCGCGATCCACGCCGGGGCCTTTGCCGTACCACATCGCGAACACGCCTTCGACGGTGCGCTCCGGGTCCGACTCCACCCGCTGCGTACCGAGCACCGCGGTACCGCCGAGTTCTTCGTTGATCGCGGGCAAAAAGCGAATATCACTCGCCGTGAGCAGTTTCTTCGCTTTCCACAACTGCTGGTCGACCATGCCGAGCGGCGAGCCGCGATAGCCGCTGATGAAGCCGGCCGTGTTCAGGCCCTGCGCGCGGTCTGCGGCGCGCTGCATCAGCGCAAGGCGCACCAGCGCCTGCGTTCCGGTCAGGAAGATCCGGCCGCGCGTGGCGGTGAGGTTATCGGACAGCTTGTAGTCGGCGAGAGCGGGCGTGCCGTCGATGGGCAGGCGAGCGGTCATGGGTGAGTCTCCATTGTTTTGCATCCGCGTGCCGTGGGGTGGGGGCCACAAAAGGCGGCGCGGCGAAAGAGACTCTATTTTTTAGCGCCAATTGGAGTGAATTTTTTCTACTTGGCGACGCGTTCAGCGAAACAGCGCGACGGCGCGCGCGTTTTAATGAAGTTTTGAGATGGATCTGCCACGTGACGGACGGATTCGGGTATGCCCTGGTGCGTTTCAGTCCTGTTTTTACGGCACGGGCGCCTTCGCCATAGGCGCGGCAACAGGCGCCGAATCGAGCGGTACGACCTCGTCGAAATGCGAGTAGTCGATGTGGCTCACGCCGTTCTCCTCACGCATGACGTCGACGAAGCGGTGTTGCCAGAGAATCTGCTCGCAGGGCCACATGTGACGCGCCTGCATGGTCTGCGAGGTCGATTCGTCGACGCCTTCTAGCGTAAGCAGCAGCGACGCGTCGCGCCCTTTGAGCGTTTCGGCGTTTTCGCCGAACAGCGGGCTGTTTTCGTCGATGACGTGCATCAGGACCCAGCCCAGCTTGAACACGGGATGCTGGTCGCGCACCAGCGTCAGATCGTAGAGCTTGCGCAGCGTAAAACCTTCTACGGTGGTGTCCAGACGCATGATGCGCAGCCTCGCACGCGCTTCGGCAATCACATTCTGGCGCGCGTTGGCCGCGCGCACCATCAGCGTCATACGGCCGTCGAGCGGCCGCACGACCGCATAGCGGGCAAACATGATCTTTGCGTGGGGGCGGGAGAAGCGCGCAAAAATCAGCCCCGTCGCCAAGGCGATGCTGGACATGCCGACAAAGATTTCGAACGTCGCGACCCAGTGTGCGTAGACGGTTTGCGGATGCATGTCGCCATAGCCGACCGTCGCGAGCGTTTCGACGCTAAAGAAAAATGCGCCGCCGAAGCCCGACGGAAACTGATTGGCGATCGGCGCGTTGCCGAGCATGTAGAGCGCGGCAAAAAAGATATTCAGCAGCAGGAACAGGACGCCGAGCGAGATAAAAAACATCGGCCAGCGGACGACGAGCGCACGGTGATAGAGATCCTGCCAGAGCGGCGTCGGCATGCCGTGGGCAATGACCACGCGATCATCCAGGCGCATCTCGCGGCTACCGCGCGGGCGACGTTTTCGCGCTTGTGCCTCGGCTTCCGTTTCGGTGTCGCCGATGGCGGAAAAGCGGTCTGACGGTTCGGTAGCCATCGCGTGCTCGTGAGGATGAAAACGCGCAAAGCGTAGCACGCCGCCTCGCGTGCTAAAGGTGATTTTCGGCGTGCCGCGCAGGCGGTGAAGGCGGCGTCCGGACCGGGCGTTTAGCGCGATTCGGGTTGCGCCCAGCGTGTGCCGCTGCTAAGCACGCTTCGCGCGTGCGCGCCGCCTGATGCGCCTGTTTTGCGGTTACGGAAAGGCCCGCGGCTTCGGAATGCCGGCGCCGTGTTCGATGTCGTCGACCGCTTGCTGGTGCGCTGCGGCGACGGCTTCGGTTTCGTCCGCGTAGCCGTTGTCGCCGCCGACGGTAGTCCACGACTTCACCGCTTTCTCGCGATGCCGGATCTCGTATTCCGCGTCCCAGCGTGCACCGTTGAGTTCGATAGGGCGGACGTGAATCGAATACACGCCGTAGAGGAAGAGCTGTTCAGCCATGATCGCCTCCAGCCGGTTGATTCAGATGTGGCGCAGCGTGATGGGCGCGGCGCCGGGTTGCCTAGAGTTCGATTTCCCCGAGGATGCGGTGGGCGAGCGCCTTGGCTTCCTCGAGCGCTTCCTCGGGCGTGGACGAGGTTGCTTCGACTTCGTAGACCGTGGTTTCCTGGTCGGTGCTTGCGTCGCCGTCGTCGCGGGAAAGGGTAACCGTGCCCTGCCACGTGTCGCTTTGTACTTCTCTTATCGACGCGGTGGCCGTGTAGATGCCTTTGGTGTAGGTGATGTCATCCATGGCGACGCTCCTTGTTCCAAAGGGTTGGATTTTTTCATCCTAGCACGATGACTGGGCTTCGGTTTTTCGCCTGCGCGGCGCCCGATGTTGGCGACCGGTGTCGACAACAATACGCGCCGCACAAGGCAAAAAAACTACAGGAGCGCCACCACCTCATCCAAAGAAGGTGCATGCGCGCCGGCATGGCGGCACGCCGCGGCGCCGGCGGCCAGAGAAAAGGCCAGGTGCTCCGGCCACGCTCGCTGCGGCGCCGTCATCAAGCTGAACAGCAGACCGCCAATCGACGCATCCCCAGCTCCAACCGTATCGACTACTTCCACCCGTGGCGGCCGAGCTTCCACGACCATGGCGCCGTCGATCAACATGGACGTCTCCGGCCCACGCGTGACCAGCACGGTGGCGGCCGGATTCATCGCACGCAGCTGTGCAAGCGCGCCGGCCTCGTCGTCTGTCTTGAACAGCATGCGCAAATCTTCGTCCGACACCTTGATCAGATCGGCCAGCGCGGCCATCTTCCGCAACGTGGGCTCGTAGTCGTGCTCCATCAGATTCCGGTAATTCGGATCGAAACTGATCTTCACTCCCCGCGAGCGCAACTCGGCGGCCAACGCGGCCAGCGTGTCGCCAAGCGGCTGACGCACCAGGCTGATGCAGCCAAAATGCGCCCACTTCACCTGGCCGATCCAGCCAGCCGGCAAGCGTGCCGGATCGAACGCCAGATCGGCGCCGTTCTCACCCATGAAAAAGTACGCAGGCGGATGCGTTTGATGAACGATTGCCAGCAGCGGCGGACGCTCCACGCGCTGCATGAAGCGCATGTCGAGTCCTGCGGCGATGCTCGCGTTCCACAACTCATCGGAAAAATTGTCGACGCCCAGTGAGCCGGCGCACGCAGTCGGCAAGCCGAGTCGCGCCACGCAGCGTGCGACGTTCCAGCCGGCGCCGCCAGGACGCGAGAGCCATTGCGAGGCGCCGGTCCGCACGAGATCGGTGAGGATGTCGCCGGCCGAGACGAAGAAGGGGAATTCGGTGTTCGCGTTCAAGTTGCTCATTTTGCTTACTCCGCGGATTCGGACGCAGCGGCCGCGCCGTCAGGCAGTGCGTGCGCCAGCACTTCGTAGCACGCGCCCATCGTGTGATAGTCGGTCTTGCCGGCGGGACTCTTTTCGTCGCTGTATTTACGGTTGTCGCACGTGAGAATGCGGTACCACGCGCCGTACTTGTGATCGACGAAATGCGCCCAGCTGTAGCGCCAGATCTCGTCGTACCAGTCCCAGAAGCGTTCGTTGCCAGTGCGCTTGGCAAGCAGCGCCGCGGTGGCGAACGTCTCTGCCTGAACCCAGAAATACTTGTCGTGGTCGCACACGGTGCCATCGGGGCCGAAGCCGTAGTAGAGGCCGCCGTGGTCTTCGTCCCACGCATGCGTCATCGCAGCGTCGAATAGTTCGATCGCGCGCGGCAGCAGCCACGGCAACGGGCGATAGCGTTCCAGAATCAGCAGCAGCTTGGCCCACTCGGTTTGGTGTCCCGGCTGGAAACCCCACGGACGGAAGATGTTCGAACTGTCTTCCTCGTTGTAATGCCAGTCGACCGACCAGTCCGCGTGAAAGTGCTCCCACACGAGACCTTGCGACAGCTTCGCCTGGCGCAGCGTGATGTTCGACGCCACCCGTTCCGCGCGATCGAGATAGACCAGGTGTCCGGTTGCCTCGTGGGCGGTCAGCAGTGCCTCGGTGGTGTGCATGTTCGCGTTCTGACCGCGGTACGAACTGACACGCCAGTCGGGCGTCGCTTCGTCGGCGTAGAGGCCGGCGGCGGCGTCCCAGAAGCGATGTTCCATCAACTCGAAGGTCGCGCCGATCATCGGTTTGGCTTCCTCGATACCGGCCATCGCCGCATGCGAATACGCGAGCAGCACGAACGCGAGGCCGTAGCAGTGACGCGTCGCGTCGAGTGTGCGTTTGCGGCCGTCGTGCCATTCGAGTTCCCAGTCGTAGCCCTGGTGCTCAGCGTCCCAATGCGCGTCGCGCAGGAAGCGCAAACCGTGGCGCGCGTACTCGAGATGCTGCGGGTCGCCGAACTGGCGATACGCCATCGCGTAGTTGAAAACGTAGCGGCACGTGCTCACCAGATGCCGCGTGGTCTTGTCGTAGACCGAGCCGTCGTCGCGGAAGAAATGGAAGAAGCCGCCGCTCGGATCGAGCACGTTCGGCGCGTAAAACTTCAGCGTGTCCTGCACATGAGAGAGCAGGAAGTCGCGGCTGCGAAAGCTGTCGACGGGCGGCGCCGCGGCGGCGCCGTTAGCGGGGTGAAGCGGATCGGATTGCGTCATGGCGTTTTTACCAAAGTACTGGCACGGGCAATGAGATGGACGGGCAAGCGGACTTCGAGTTCAGCGGGTGTGTCTTCAAGCAGCAACTCGACGCCGCGCCGGCCGAGCGCTTCCTTGTCGACCGAAATGGTCGACAGGGGCGGCGTGGCGTGAGCGGCGGCGGGAATGTCGTCGAAGCCGATGATCGCGATGTCCTCGGGCACGCGGACGCCGCGTGCGAGGCACGCGCGCAGCGCGGCGAGCGCGGCGGCGTCGTTGTAGGCGAATACGGCGTCGGGTCGCGGGCCGGGCGCGTCGAGCAACTGGTGCATCGCGCGCGCGGCGCCGCTGTCGGGATCGAGACCGGCGTCGATCGTGAGTTCCAGCGAGGGGTCGAACAGCAGGCCTGCTTCGAAAAACGCGCGCCGGTAACCGAGCGCGCGCTGGGCGATGCTGAAGTGCGCAAGCGAGCCGCCGATGAAGGCGACGCGCTTGCGCTGCTGTTCGAACAGATGCCGCATGGCGAGCGTGGCGCCCGCGGCGTTGTCGAGATTCACCGAGCGCAGGCCCGGTGCCCACAGGTCGATCAGTACGAGCGGGCGCTGCATCGCCACCAGCGTGGTCAGCGTCTCGGGCTCCACGAAACCGGCGATCGCTACCGCGTCCGGCGCATGCAGGCGCATCTGCTGGATTACGTCTTCGGTCGGACCGGCGGTCAGCACGGAAGGCACGATGCCGCGTTCGCGGCACGCGTCTTCCACGCCGTGCAGCACGTGCGAAAAGAACGGGCTGACAGCGAAGTTGTTGTGCTGACGGTGCAACAGAAAGGTCAGGCGGCGGATGCGCGGACGCAATTGGGCTGCGTCATAGCCGAGTTGCCGCGCCGCTTCGACCACGCGTTCGCGGGTGGCCTCGGAAAGGCCGGGCTGGTTCTTCAACGCGCGTGAGACGGTGCCGATCGACACGCTGGCCGCGCGGGCGACGTCGCGGATGGTTGTGGCCATCGAATGAAGCGGCCGCAAGTGGGGCGGCCGCACGGTGTTTGGGTTCGGCCGATTGTATAGTAAAACGTCGCTAAAACAGCCTTGGAAACGTGTGATCCGTACCCGGAAATACCCGTAGGAAGCACTGCTGGCCTGATTTATGTTGTTTAGTAAAATAAACTAAACAAGGCGTGGACGCTGCCCTCGGCGCGCCGGCGTACTCAGTCGACGGGCAGCGCCGCCATGTCGGCTTGCCCTCGTAACAGCGCCACGCTCTCATCCGCATCGATCAGCACGAAGCCGCTTGTCTCGTGCTTCGCGCGCCGCTTCGCCAGCGCTGCGACGGAGGCAATTTCCTCACTGCTGTAAAACGACGGCCCGCCGTCCGACTCGACGCGCACACAGCCGATCGCCATCGTCACGAAGCCGAAGAAGGTCGGATTGCCGCGCCGGTCTTCACCGTGGATGCCGCCGGCCAGCCGGTCCGTGGGCGCGTAGAAGCGCTGCGCGCCTTCGTTGAACAGGTGAATCGCGCGCAGTACACGTTCCCGCCAGTCCTCGCTCTGGAACAGGATCAGGAAATCGTCGCCGCCGACGTGACCCAGGAAATCGCGGGTCGGGTCGCAGACGTCGGCGAGGACGGCGGCGGCGAATTTCAGCACTTCGTCGCCTTGCCAGTAGCCGTACTGATCGTTGAAGGGCTTGAAGTGGTTCAGGTCGACATAGCACGCGTAGAAGCCCGCGTCGTGACCCAACAGGCGGGCGATGTGCGAGCTGATCGGGATGTTGCCCGGCAGGAAGGTCAGTGGGTTCGCGTAGCGCGCGGCTTCGATGCGCACCTCGGTGACCGCGCGCACCAGCTTCTCGCCGGTGCCGAGACCGGCGTACTTGCCGTGGTTGTCGGTGATGACGAAGCCGTCGGCGAGATAACGCTGATCGTCGCTGGCGAGAAGCTTGGCCATCTGTTCGACGGTCATCGATTGCTCGATGATCACCGGCGACGCGTTCGCAAACTGCAGGCACGGCCGCTTGCCGAACAACTCGCGGTGGTAAGGCAGCGCGTAGCGGTCCATGAAGCTGCGGCGGTTGATGAGTGCAACCGGCTCGTCGTGTTCGACCACCGCTACCGCATGCAGATCGGGGAGGCGATTGAACAGTTCGAGCACGTCGTTGTTGGTCGCGTGACGCGGCAGCGCGGGCGCATGCACCATCATCTTCGCCGATGCCATGCCGCCCGACGGCGACGCGCTGCTTGCTGTGCGCGTGGTCTCCGGAAATACGGCGATGTGCCCGGCGCGCAGTGCGTCGCGGGCGTCGTCGGTGACGCTGCTGGCCGGCTGGGCATGCGGCCGGCCGAAGAAAAACCCCTGCCCGCAGCCGATCCCCATGTCGCGCACCACGATCAGATCCGCTTCGTCTTCAATGCCTTCGGCCACCAGCCGCGCGCCGCTTGCGTTGGCGAAGTGCTGCATCGCGCGCACGGCTTCGAATTTCAGCGAGTCGCTGGCGATGCCGTGGATGAAGAAGCGATCGATCTTCACGACGTCCGGTTGCAGGCGCACCCAAAGATTCATGCTGGCGTTCGCGGTGCCGTAATCGTCGAGCGCGAACTGCGCGCCGGCCGCGCGCAACGTCGAAATCACCGGCAGGAAACTGGCGACATCCAGAATCGTGCTTTGCTCGGTCAGCTCGATCACGATCCGTTGCGGATCGACGCCGCGATGACGCAGCAGCGCGAGTGTGTCCTCTTGCGCGTCGGCCAACTGAAGGATCGCGCCCGCGCTGAAATTGAGAAACAGCTTGCCGTCGAAATCGAGCTTCGCGAACGCGTTGATGCAGGTGCGCGCAGCGGCCTGCTCGAGTTCAAGCGCGCAACCCTCGGCGAGCGCTTGCGAAAACAGGGCGAACGGCGTTTCGAGCGGTGTGCCGGCGGGGCCGCGGATCAGACCTTCGTAGCCGAGGATCGCACCGTCGTCGAAATCGATGATCGGCTGGAATACGGCGGACAAGTCACGCCGGGCGATCAACTCCTCGATGCGCGGCGTAGCGGATCGGGAGGGCGAACGAGGTTGCATGGCAGTTAGGCGTAGCGATCGACCTTCGTCTTATCGACTCATCCAGCCAGGAGTTAAGTGAAGTTTTAGTGAAGCGTTGCACCGGGGTGGTGCGTCGCGGCTCGGGCCCGCTGCCGGCGGGTGTTGCCACGGCCAGGACTTTGCCTATGCCATCCGGCTGAGGCGACAGCAAAGGCGTTTGAGCGTGAAATAACAAAAAAGCCGCACGAGGCGGCTTTCTTCAAATGACGCTCAGGGAGGGCGCTTATGAATGTCCTGTTTGCATTGCGCGCGTATTCAACGGCGCGCGACAGCGGCGGCGGGCCGCTCGCGCGAAGCCACGCGAGTTTCGCCGCTGGTGTCGCGCGCGCCCCAGCGCTGCGCGAGCGCGGCGCAGACCATCAGCTGGATCTGGTGGAACAGCATCAGCGGCAAGACCACGGCGCCCACCGCATGCGAGGCGAAAATTACCTTGGCCATCGGCACGCCGGCGGCGAGGCTTTTCTTCGAACCGCAGAAGATGATCGTGATCTGGTCGGCGCGGTTGAAGCCGAGCCGCTTGCTGACCAGGATCGTCACGGCCAGCGCGAGCGCGAGCAGCACAATGCTGATCAACAGCAGGCCGCCAAGCGCGGACAGCGGGATCTGGTGCCACAGGCCTTCGTCAACGGCCTCGCTGAACGCGCCGTACACCACCAGCAGGATCGAGCCCTGGTCGACGAACTTCAGCACGCCGCGATTACGCTCGATCCATTTGCCGATCAGCGGGCGCAGCAACTGCCCGGCCACGAACGGCACCAGCAGTTGCAAAACGATGTTGCCCACCGTATGCCACGGCGAGGCGCCGCCGCTCGCCGCCTGATTGGTGACGACGAGGCTGACGAGCGCGGGGGTGATGAAGATGCCCAAGAGGCTCGAGGCCGACGCGCTGCATACGGCGGCCGGCACGTTGCCTTTGGCAATGGAGGTGAACGCGATCGACGATTGAACCGTCGACGGCAGCGTGCAGAGGAAGAGGACCCCCGCATAGAGCGCCGGCGTGACAAGTGGCGAAAGGAGCGGCTTAAGCGCGAGGCCGAGCAGCGGAAACAGCGCGAACGTGCTGAGCAGCACTACCAGATGCAAACGCCAGTGCGTCGCGCCGGCCACGATCGCTTCGCGTGAGAGCTTGGCGCCGTGCAGGAAAAACAGCAGGCCGACCGCAACGTTCGTCACCCAGTTGAACCCGACGGCGGCCTGCCCATGAACCGGCAGGAAGCTGGCAAGGATCACGGTGCCTACGAGGCACAAGGTGAAATTGTCGGGAAGCAGTTTCGGGCGAGCCATGGCGGAATCTCGATTCGGTGATGCGGAAAGCAGGGCGCGCACGAAGGCGCCCGACTCAGGCTATGGAAAACGCCTATTGTTGTCGAAAATTGATTAAATACGCAAATTCATTTGCCGAATCGATTAATGAGCATCACGCATCAGATGCGTTGCCATGACGGTCTCATGCGGCGCCCATGGGCAGTTCCAGTATTGGCGACCGTATCTGTTTGGTCCACTGCCGTTTTGACAATCCGGCGAAAAAAACCGGCCTGGATTTGTCATACGCAAGCACCTTCAACTAATCTCGCAAAAGCCGCTCAGCCAAGCTGTTTCAAGGCTTTCGCGCAAGGGCTCTGTCGCAGAAAAACGTCGCAGTAACAAGGTGTTACAACAGCGGTCCGGGCCTAACACTTTTTGGCTCGACACCCTTTGCCGGGACCCATAAATTACTGCTCAAAGGCCATCGGGATGCCCCGCGCCGCGAAAGATACGCAGCGCTCGCGCCGGTCCCAGAACAAGTCCATCGCAGCTCGAACGGTGGGCTTCAGGCAGGTCTTCGGGCATGTGAGTCACTTGGTGGACGGGTTGTCGAGAACGAAGCACTGGGCGTTGGGCGCGGTTATCGCTGCGCTGTGCTCGTTCGCCTATGCGAAAGTGCCGGGCGTACCGCACGGTGGTGGTGGCGGTTATTCGCATGCTCCCGCGGGCCACGCAATGCGTGGCGATGCGCGCAACAACGGCTATTACTACGGCGCCGCCAATACAAGACCAGCTCGCAACAACGTCGCCGACAACAACGCGCGCCTGCCCCGTGGCGGCGCGAACTTCGCTACCGGCGGCTACGCCAACGGCTTCGGCGCTTACAACCCAGGCATGCGTCGCGCTACCGGGCCGGCCGGATATCCAAACGACGGCCGCGGTGGCATGCAGTATGCCGGCGCTATCACGCCTGTCAGCGCCGAATCGCGCGCGGTACCGCGTCCGCCGCCCAACGCGCCGGTTCGCACCGGTTCGATTCGCGCCGATGTCGCCCGCTACAACGAAGAGCGCGGCACGTCGCGCGCAATGCAGCGCCCGGGGGACGACCCGCGTCAGCAGGAAGGTTCGCCTTACCGTAACTAACGGCAGTACGGGAGTCATGCTCCCGCCTAACGCGGTCTGACATCGCTCCTCGCCTTACCGTTCGTTTCACCGAACTCCTCTCCCACGCTTCGTCAAATCCGCTTTGCCGGCTTTCAAATCGATTGCTGCGGTATTGCGCGTCGCCGCCGTCCAAAAAGCCCCTGTCAATGTGACGTTTCGACGCCACACTTTTTTGAAAACATTCGGCAGCAAACCCTCTCCCGTCGTCAAATTTGGTCGTTTTCGCCGCGGCGCGTCATCCGCCTGTCATCTGAACCGTTATCACCCAGTCGGGCGCAATGTCAGTAACGCTTTGCGCCGGACCGCGAAGTCCGCGGCGATGCAGTGAGGACGTACAAGGCCTCTGCTTTATCAGGCCGATAAGTGACAAAACTAATCAGATCGCTATACCCGCAATAACCCACGATATTTTTGTCCATAAAAATGGTCCGCAAAGATGGTCCCGCCCAGATTGGCTCGATGATCGAACGGACAACAACAATCATTCGCGCGAGCTCCCCCTTTCGCACAGCCTTACCTTTTTGACAAAGACAGGAGAACCCATGAAAACAAGCATCAGCAGTGCGCTGAAGACCACCCTCAAGGTAACCGCGTGTGCCGCCCTGCTGGCCAGTGCATCGTCTGCTTTTGCGCAATCGAGCGTACAACTCTACGGTCAGGTCGACGAATGGGTTGGCGCGCAGAAATTCCCGGGCGGCAAGTCGGCTGCTGAGGTGTCCGGTGGCGGTATGTCGACGTCGTACTGGGGCTTGAAGGGGGCCGAGGATCTGGGCAACGGCTACAAGGCGATCTTCACGATTGAAGGCTTCTTCCTCGCGCAGAACGGCCAGTACGGCCGCTTCACGGGCGACACGATGTTCTCGCGTAACGCCTACGTCGGTATCGAGTCGCCGTACGGCACGGTGACAGCAGGCCGTCTAACCACGCCGCTGTTCGTGTCGACGATTCTGTTCAACCCGTTCGTCGACTCGTACCAGTTCTCGCCGATGGTATGGCACACCTATCTCGGTCTCGGCACATTCCCGACCTACTCGACCGATATGGGCGTGACGGGCGATTCGGGCTGGAGTAACGCGGTGTCGTACTCGTCGCCGAACTTCAACGGCCTGTCCGCAACGGCGATGTACGCGCTCGGCAACACGGCCGGCGAGAACGGCTCGAAGAAGTGGAGCGGCCAGGTGCTGTATTTCCACGGCCCGTTTGCGGCGACCGCGGTCTACCAGTACGTGAACTTCAACAGCGTGCCGGGCGACCTCGGCAGCTTCAGTACGTCGGGCGTTCCGGGCCTGAAGAGCCAGAGCGTCGCGCAAGTCGGCGCGTCGTACGATCTGAAATTCGTGAAGTTCTATGGCCAGTACATGTACACGTATAACCAGCAGACCGTTTCGAGCTGGCACGTGAATACGGGGCAGGGCGGCGTGACGGTCCCGGCCGGCCCGGGCTCGGTGATGGCGTCGTACGCCTATTCGCGTGATGGCGGCGGCTTCAACCAGACCCGTCAAACGGCTTCAGTCGGCTACGACTATCCGCTGTCCAAGCGCACGGACATCTACGCGGCTTACATGTACGACAAGATCAGCAGCCAGTCGAGCGGCGACACGTACGGCGTGGGCCTCCGCGCGAAGTTCTAAGCGTCTGGAGCCAAGGCGAGCGGCGCCTCTGAGCAGGTGCCGCGTGATGCCAACCCTGTCGGACCAGGCAATACCTGCAAAGCCCACCTTCCCCGGAAGGTGGGCTTTGCTGCTTCTGACGTCCGTTTCTGGTGCCCGCGTTCGTCCGATTTGCCGCCCAGTCTTTGATAAACCCGGCAAAATGGCGTCGATTGATTCCTGAGGCGAGCGATTGAGATGGATACCCTGGTCAGCATGAAAGTGTTTCGCCATGTGGTCGAAGTCGGCAGCTTCGTCGGCGCGGCCGAACGGATGGAGATGTCGGCGGCAATGGCGAGCAAGCACGTGATGCACCTCGAGCAGCAGCTCGGCGCGCGTTTGCTGAACCGCACCACGCGCCGTGTCGCACCGACCGAGGCGGGCCGCGAATACTACGAGCGCTTGAGCCAGGTGCTCAGCGAACTCGAAGAAGCTGAGCAGGTGGTCGGCGCGGCGAGCGTCGTGCCGCAAGGGCGCTTGCGGGTGTCGTCGCTATCGGCATTCGGTTTGAGCCATGTGATGGCCGCGGTGGCCGACTACGCCGCGCAGTATCCGCAGGTCACCGTCGACATGACCCTGTCCGACCGGGTGGTCGAACTGATCGACGAAGGCTTCGACGTCGCGATCCGGGCTTCGCCGAACGGACTGAAGTCGTCCTCACTGATCGCGCGGCAGATTGCGACCGCCCATCTGGTGCTATGCGCGTCGCCGGCCTATCTGCGCCGACACGGTACGCCGAAGACCGTCGCCGATCTGGCGCGCCACAATTACCTGCAGTACGCGGGCGTATCCGCGCTCGAAATTGCGCCCACGACCGGCGATAGCTCGCCGCGCGTGCGTCTGTCCGGCAATCTGATCGTCAACCACCTGGAGGCGCAACGCGTGATCGTGCTGCAAGGCGCGGGCATCGCGATGCTCGGCACCGAGGTGATCGGCGACGATCTGGCCACGGGGCGTCTCGTGCCGCTGCTGGTGGACGACGTGCCGCCGCGCGAGTTGCCAATCCATGTCGTCTACGCGAGCCGCCGGCATTTGTCGGCCAAGGTGCGTTCGTTTGTCGACTTCCTGGCCGAGCGGTTCGCGAACGAATCGCTGTGGCCTTCGCTCGAGCAGATCAAGGCGCTCGCGGTGCGATAGGCGGCCCGGTCGAGTCGCTCCTACCCGTTTAGCTATACTGGTTGCCAGCACCCATACGCGTAACGATCTGGGGGAGACATGACCGATCTGTCCACGCCGCAGCGCGCCGGTGGCCACAAGCTGCCTGCGGGCCGGCGCCTGCGTTTCGTCACCGCTGCTGCCCTGTTCGACGGCCACGATGCGTCGATCAACATCATGCGGCGCATCCTGCAAGCGAGCGGCGTCGAGGTGATCCACCTCGGCCACAACCGCTCCGTCGATGAAGTGGCCACCGCCGCGCTGCACGAAGACGCCGACGGCGTCGCTGTGTCCAGCTATCAGGGCGGCCATAACGAATACTTCCGCTATCTCGTCGACTTGCTGCGTGCGCGCGGCGGCGAGCGCATCAAGGTGTTCGGCGGAGGTGGGGGCGTGATCGTTCCTGACGAAATCGCCGAGCTCGAGCGTTATGGTGTCGAAAAGATCTACTCGCCGCATGACGGCCAGCGGCTCGGCCTGCAAGGCATGATCGACGACATGATTGCGCGCTGCGCTGAAGTGGCGCGCGCCGCTGCCGCCGTTCGGGAGAGTCCGGTTGGTGAGTGGGTGGCCGATCTGTCGGCGAATGGGCTGCCGCGTTTCGAGCCGCGTGCTGCGTCGCATGTTGAGACGCGGGCTGATGATCACGCCAACGCGCGCGATGTTTCCGGGAAGGCGCGGCAGGCAGGTGGAGCGCTCCAAGGCAGCGAGATCGCTGGCACCACGAATGCAGCCGAACAACCCGATCCTGCCGCCTTCACCTTCCGCCGACTCGCGCAACTGGTCAGCGCGTACGAAGCGGGCCGCGTCAAATCAGCCGAGCAGGAAATACTATCGGTCCTCGCCGAAGCGATCGATGTCCCCGTCCTCGGCATCACCGGCACTGGCGGCGCCGGTAAATCCTCGCTCACCGACGAACTGATCCGCCGTTTCCGGCTCGACTACGGCGACGCCCTCACGATTGCCGTGCTGGCCATCGATCCGTCGCGTCGCAAATCCGGCGGCGCGCTGCTCGGCGACCGCATCCGCATGAACGCGATCGGCGATTGGGGCGGCGGCGCGCGCGTCTATATGCGTTCGATGGCGACTCGTGACGCATCGAGCGAAATCACCGATTCGTTGCCTGATGTGCTCACGTTGTGCAAGGCCGCGGGTTTCGATCTGATCATCGTCGAGACGTCCGGGATCGGGCAGGGCAATGCGGCGATCGTGCCGTTCGTCGACGAATCGCTGTATGTGATGACGCCGGAATTCGGCGCGGCGAGCCAACTGGAAAAGATCGACATGCTCGACTTCGCCAGCTTCGTCGCGATCAACAAGTTCGACCGCAAAGGTGCGCCGGACGCGTTGCGCGATGTCGCGAAGCAGGTGCAGCGCAACCGTGGCGACTTCGCGAAGGCGCCCGACGCGATGCCGGTGTTCGGCACGATCGCCTCGCGCTTTAACGACGACGGGGTGACCGCGCTGTATCAGCACGTCGCTGAGGCGCTGCGTACGCACGGTCTGCGTTCAGGCGGCGGCCGTCTGCCTGTGCTTGATGAATTGCGCTTTTCGAGCGGCAGAAATGCCATCGTGCCGCCGGCACGCGTGCGTTATCTGGCGGATGTCGCGCAGACTGTTCACGCGTATCGCGAGCGTGCCGATGCACAAGCGCGGGTGGCGCGTGAGCGCTGGCAACTAACAGAAGCACGCCGCATGCTCGCCGAAGGTGATGCAGGCACAGGCGCGTCATTTGATGCCGCTGCCACTGCCTCCACAGGTTCAGACTCAAGTGTCGCGGCAAACTCCGCCAACACACCCCAAGCCCAACTCGACACCCTCATCACCCAACGCACCGCCGCCCTCGGCGAACGTGAACGCAAACTCCTCGACGCCTGGCCGCAAACCGTGGCCGCCTATTCCGGCGACGAACACATCGTCCGCATACGCGACCGCGAAATTCGCACCGCGCTCACCGTCACGACACTATCCGGATCCGAAGTCCGCAAAGTCGCGCTGCCGAAATTCGTCGACCACGGGGAAATCCTGCGCTGGCTGATGCTCGACAATCTCCCCGGCTACTTCCCGTTCACCGCCGGCGTGTTTCCGTTCCGCCGCGAAAACGAAGACCCGACACGGATGTTCGCCGGCGAAGGCGATCCGTTCCGCACTAACCGCCGTTTCAAATTGCTCTCCGAAGGCATGCCGGCCAAACGTCTTTCGACTGCTTTCGATTCGGTCACGCTCTACGGCGAAGAGCCGCACGAGCGCCCCGACATCTACGGCAAGGTGGGCAATTCAGGCGTCTCCGTCGCAACGCTCGACGACATGAAAACGCTCCACGACGGCTTCGATCTGTGCGCGCCAGAGACGTCGGTATCGATGACAATCAATGGCCCGGCGCCGACGATTCTCGCGATGTTCTTCAACGTCGCGATCGATCAGCAAATCGCGCGTTTAAATGACAGGCTGCAACAGGCAGGACGCCAACCCTCCAGCGAAGAACTCGCGGTCGCGCGCCGCACAGCGCTGGAAAACGTGCGCGGCACGGTACAGGCCGACATCCTGAAGGAAGACCAAGGCCAGAACACGTGCATCTTTTCAACCGAGTTCAGCCTGAAAGTCATGGGCGATATTCAGGCGTACTTTGTCGACCACGGCGTGCGCAATTTCTATTCGGTGTCGATCTCCGGCTATCACATCGCCGAGGCCGGCGCGAATCCGATCTCGCAGTTGGCCTACACGCTCGCGAATGGTTTCACCTATGTCGAGGCCTACCTCGCGCGCGGCATGTCGATCGACGACTTCGCGCCGAATCTCTCGTTCTTCTTTTCGAACGGCATGGACCCGGAGTACACGGTGCTCGGCCGTGTCGCGCGACGCATCTGGGCCATTGCAATGCGCGAACGCTACGGCGCGAACGAACGCAGCCAGAAGCTCAAGTACCACGTGCAAACCTCGGGCCGCAGCCTGCATGCGCAGGAAATCGACTTCAACGATATCCGCACCACGCTGCAGGCGCTGATCGCGATCTACGACAATTGCAATTCACTGCACACCAACGCATTCGACGAAGCGATCACCACGCCCACGGAGGATTCGGTGCGCCGTGCGGTGGCAATCCAGTTGATCATCAACCGTGAATGGGGGCTCGCGAAGAATCAGAATCCGAATCAGGGCAGCTTCGTGATCGAGGAACTGACGGATCTGGTGGAAGAAGCGGTGCTGGTGGAATTCGATCGACTTACAGAGCGCGGCGGCGTGCTGGGCGCGATGGAAACCGGCTATCAGCGCGGACGGATTCAGGACGAGTCGATGCTATACGAGCATCGCAAGCACGATGGCTCATATCCGATCGTGGGCGTGAATACGTTCTTGAGCACGCATCCGCACGAAGCGCCGCAGCCGATCGCGCTCGCTCGTTCCACCGACGAAGAAAAACAGAGCCAGTTGAAGCGTCTGCGCGATTTTCAGGCACAGCATCGTGACGACGCACCCGCGGCGCTTGAACGCCTCAAGCGCGCAGTGATCGACGATGACAACGTGTTCGCGGTGCTGATGGACGTCGTGCGCGTCTGCTCGCTAGGGCAAATCACGCACGCGTTGTTTGAAGTGGGCGGGCAATACCGCCGCAATATGTAGGGGCCGGACATGCTGCGGCTCCAAAACCGGGACCCGCAGCAAAACACCTTAACCAGCCATTTACCGCGCGATTCCCAGCCGCGTTTTCGCGTCGTCATATTCCTTCGTCAGACGCTGAACCAGCTCACCAACGCTCGGCACGTCGTCCATCAGGCCGACGCCCTGGCCTGCACCCCAGATGTCTTTCCACGCCTTCGCCTTGTCGCTGCCGAAGTTCATCGCGGTCTTGTCCGATTCCGGCAACGCATCCGGATCCAGCCCTGCGTTCAGGATACTTTCGCGGATGTAGTTGCCGTGCACGCCGGTGAACAGGTTCGTGTAGATGATGTCCGAGGCCGTGGAATTGACGATCGCCTGCTTATAGCTGTCGACCGCATGTGCTTCTTTGGTCGCGATAAAACGCGTGCCCATGTAGGCGAGGTCCGCGCCCATGGCCTGCGCGGCGAGAATCGAGCCGCCGTTGGCGATCGAGCCGGACAGCACGATCGGGCCGTCGAACATGCGCCGCACTTCGCCGACCAGCGCGAACGGCGAGGTCGTGCCCGCATGGCCGCCGGCGCCCGACGCCACCAGGATCAGCCCGTCGACGCCTGCTTCCAGTGCCTTCTGCGCATGCCGCAGGTTGATCACGTCATGCAGCACGATGCCGCCGTAGCTATGCACTGCGTCGACAATCTCACGCGCCGGTGCCCGCAGGCTGGTGATGAAAATCGGCACCTTGTGTTCGACGCACACACGCACGTCGTGCTCGAGCCGCGTATTCGACTGATGGACGATCTGGTTGACGGCGATCGGCCCGATGATCGCGTCCGGATTAGCCGCCTTGTGCTCGGCGAGCTGTGCCTGAATCTGCGTGAGCCATTCGTCGAGCAGTTCGGCCGGGCGAGCGTTCAGCGCGGGGAACGAGCCGACGATACCGGCCTTACATTGAGCCAACACGAGTTCGGGATAGCTGACGATGAACATCGGCGAAGCGACGACGGGCAGCGCGAGTTTTTGCAGGACGGCGGGCAATGCCATGGTGCGAGTCTCCTGATAAACGGGCCGGTGCGGTGTAGAGCGCCCGGCGATAATGAGTTTAGCGGCACATGACCTGTGGTGCGTCGAGACTGGCCAGCAGCCGTGCTGCCGCCACGATCCCACTCCGCATTTGCCATGCGTTTGCCATGACCGCTCAAAAATTTAAGAACGATCGTTCGATTATAGGCGAAGCGGCCGCATCGTGTCCGTTTAGAACAGTTGGAAGGAGTGTTCAGGTTCTATGCCTGCGTGGGCTATCCCACCCCGCATCGACACATTGCGCTTCTACAATGGTTTGACTCCCAAACGACAAGAGACCCGCTATGGCCTTCGAGGATTTCACGCCCTTTCGTGTCGCCGTGGGCGACGTCGATATTTTCGGAGTGAAGGGCGGGTCAGGGCCGCCCCTGCTGTTGTTGCACGGTCACCCGCAGTCGCATCTGATCTGGCAGCGGTGCGCGGCGCAACTGGCGGAGCACTTCACCGTCATTGCCACCGATCTGCGCGGCTACGGCGCCTCGGGCAAACCGCCCAGCGACGCCGACCACAGGCCGTATTCCAAACGCGCGATGGCGGCCGACCAGGTTGCCGTGATGCGCCACTTCGGCTTCGAACGGTTCCTCGTGTGCGCTCATGATCGCGGCGCCCGCGTCGCGCACCGGATGGCGCTCGATCATCCCGACGCCGTCGAGCGTTTGATGCTGCTCGACATCGCGCCGACGCTCGCGATGTACGAAGCCACCGACCGCGCCTTTGCGACCCATTACTTCCACTGGTTCTTCCTGATCCAGCCGGAGCCGCTGCCGGAAACGCTGATCGGCGCGAACCCGGCCGCCTATGTCGATGCGGTGATGGGGAGCCGTCACGCGGGCCTTGCGCCGTTCGCGCCCGAAGCGCTTGACGCGTATCGCAGCGCGCTGGCGCAGCCCGGCGCCGTGCATGCGATGTGCGAGGACTACCGGGCGTCGGCGAGCATCGATCTTGAACACGACCGTGCCGACATCGAGCGCGGCCACAAGATCGGCTGTCCGCTGCGTGTGTTGTGGGGCGAGCAGGGGGTGATCGAGAAGTGCTTCGACGCGCTGGCGGAATGGCGTCACGTTGCGCGGGACGTGAGCGGGCGCTCACTGCCGTGCGGCCATTACATTCCCGAAGAGGCGTCGGAGGAATTGGTCACGGAAATGCTGTCGTTCTTCGAGGCGGTCGAGCAGTAAGTGGTTTCGTTCAGCGCGCGGCACTGCCGCGCGCTCCGCTCAGCCTAGCGGCGGCAAGCGGCGCGCGACCGGCGTCGACTTGACGATGGCGGTGCTGGTCTCCGCGCGCTCGGTCACCTTCGAGAGAATCTCGTCGAGCTGCTCGATCGAATGCAGGTAGAGGCGGCAGATGAAGCAGTCGTCGCCGGTCACCTTGTCGCATTCGACAAACTCCGGAATTCGCCGGATCACGTCTTCCACCAGATGCAGCTGCCCGGGCAGGGGCTTCACGCGCACGATTGCCTGCAGCGTGAAGCCGAGCGCGCGCGGATCGATCTGCACGGTGAAGCGCTCGATCACGCCTTGCGCTTCGAGCCTGCGGACGCGCTCGGCCGTACTTGGCGCCGAGAGGCCAACCCGGCGCGCCAGTTCGCTGACCGGCTGGCGGGCGTCCGCCGCCAGCGCGGCGAGCAGCGCGCGGTCGGTTTCATCGAGTGTCGCGGGTGTGGCAGGAGCAAGGCGTTTCGTCATGACGGCCTTCGATTATTAGGTTTCTTCGCAGGAAGACTTAAGTTTAGCCCTGTATTCGGGCGATCGGATTAATTACACTGCTTCTCATGCAGGAATCAATTCGAGGATCGAATCATGGCGTCAAATGAGATTCGCCGCGGCGCGGCGGAAATGACCATGGCCATGCTGATGTCCGGCACCATCGGCTGGCTGGTGGTGTCGTCGCAGCAGAGTCCGTTCAACGTGGTGTTCTTTCGCTGTATTTTTGGTGGCGCGACGCTGGCGCTCGTGTGCGCCGTGCTCGGCCTGTTCAGGCGCAAGCTCTTTTCCTGGAAGATGCTCGGCCTCGCGCTGCTGGGCGGCGCGGCCATCGTCATCAACTGGGTGCTGCTGTTCGCGGCCTATTCACGCGCGTCGATCTCGATGGCGACCGCCGTCTACAACACGCAGCCGTTTATGCTGGTCGCGCTTGGCGCGCTGGTGTTTCGCGAGCGCGTCAGCGCGTCGACGATCGCCTGGCTGGTGGTCGCGTTCATCGGCCTCGTGTTCGTGGTGAAGGTCGAGCCGGCGGTGTTGGCGGTGCCGGGCCAGTATCTGGTCGGAGTCGCCTATGCCGTGGGCGCAGCGGCAATGTACGCGGTCTCGTCGATTATCACGAAGCGCCTGAAGGGTACGCCGCCGCATCTGATTGCGCTGATCCAGGTGTCGCTCGGCGTCGTGATGCTGGCGCCGTTCGTGCGCTTCGATGCGCTACCGACCAACGGCGTGCAGTGGCTCGAATTGATCGTGCTCGGTATCGTCAACACGGGGCTCATGTACGTGCTGCTCTACGGCGCAATCCAGAAGCTGCCGACTTCGATGACCGGCGCGTTGTCGTTCATCTATCCGGTGGTGGCGATCATCGTCGACCGGGTTGCGTTCGGGCAGACACTCGCGTGGATTCAGGTGCTCGGTGCGGTGCTGATCCTGCTCGCGGCCGCCGGTGTGAATCTCGGCTGGCGGATCGTGCCGCAGAAACGCCTGTCTTCGACCTGATGGAATGGCTGAGATGCCGATGGATCACTCGGCAATAGTACGGATTCCGGAGCAATCGGCGCGTTCAATTGTTCATATGGACGGACCAATGACGCCCAACGCGCGCGGCTACGAAGCTTCGTAATGCTGTCTGTATGCGGGTTTAAAAGGCAGTGTCAAGCTTCTGTAGGGAAATCACTGATGCGGTCAAAAAACCGGCACGCGTATCATTCATATCGACGCTGATCACGTCCGACAGAATTTCCGCCGCTCGCCTTGATGGTCGAGCGGCTTTCTTTTTGGCGCGACGGTTTTGGTGTTGTGCTTGCCGCGCGGCCGCCGGCCCCCTGTGCGTCAAGCCTGGCGGGCGATGATGCGCTCGCCATCGATCTCCAATGGCCCGTTTTTGGCCGCCAACTCCTCGACGATCGTGTGCACCAATGTGGACCATTCACCACGCGGCTTGAGCATGGTCGCGGCGGCGCGCATTGCCACGGCATCGTCGAGCATCCGCAGCAAGGTGTCGAAGCTCATCGCGCGGACTTCGAGCAGCTTGAACACGATCAACACCTTCAACGCATTCTTCGCATTACGTGCCGGATCGGCCCGTAGCCACGCGACGCGTGAAAATGCCCGTTCCAGCGCCTGCTCGACATTCGTGAAGGGCGAGCCGTGGCCGGGAATCACGAGCCGCACGTCGAGCTTCGTAATGGCTTCAAGTACCGCCTGTTCTTCAGCGAAGCCACTTTCACCTTCCAGTTCGGGAAAAATCACGCCAAAGCCGTTTTCCCACAGCGCGTCCGCGCTGATCAGGATGCGTTCATCCTGGCAATACAGCATCAGCGAATGCGGATCGTGACCGGGCGCGCCGAGCACTTGCCAATCGAGCGCACCGAGCCGCAGTTGCGCGCCGGGCGCGATTGTCTCGGTGAAGGTGAAACGTTCGCAGGTCTGGCCGGTGGCGCGAAACGTCAGACGGGTTTCGTCCCAATCGCGCGCCGCGTCGGCTTCGGATGCGGGAATCGCGGTACGGCACGGCCACGTCGACTGCAACAGCGCGTTGCCGCCGCAGTGATCCGAATGCAGATGCGTGTTGACGATCAGATCGAGCGGTCGCGCGCCGAGCGCTTGCCGTACGAGCGCGACGGTTTGCGGCGCGTGCGTCGCGTAGCCGGTATCGACAAGAGCGGCACATGTGTCGTCGATCAGCAGCACATTGTTCGACGAAAGCCAGCCGCGTTCGAACACTCGGACCGATGCCGGTAGGTTGATCATGGTGCGCCTGTGTCCGGGTTTGTGCTTGCGTCAGCATTCGCCGATGCTTCGGGTTTCGGCATCACCAGGATTGTCGACGTGCCGATCAACATGGTGTCGCCGCGCTGATTCACCACGCTTCCTTCGAGATGCGTCAGATCGCCGTTCAGACTCGGCTTCCAGTACGCGTCGCGCACGCGCCACGTGATCGTCAACGTATCGTTCGCGTGCACGGCTTTCTTCAGCTTGATATCGAACTCGAGGCCGAGCGGCTGCGCGTACGTCGAAAAATAGGTCGCCAGTAGCGCCATGAAATACGCGGTGGGTTGCGTGCCGGACGCGATCAAACCGCCGAAGCGGCTTTGCGCGGCGTAGGCGTCGTCGTGATGCAGCGGGTTGAGATCGTTGACGAGCGTGGCGAACGACTTTACCGATTCCGCCGATAGCTCGAGTGTCGAGCTGAACGTCTCGCCGATCGTTACGATGCGCGGCGCGGCGTTCACCGCTGCACCTTTGCCTGCCTGGCCATGAACTCCGCGTGGCGTTCCTCGATTGCGTCCCAGACGGTGCGCTTCGCGTCGTCGTCGAACGACGACCAGCTGGCGATCTCGTCGATCGTGCGCAAGCAGCCTTCGCACCAACCGGTCGAAGCGTCCATCCTGCACACGCTGATGCACGGTGACGGCACGGCAGCCTCGTCGTCTTCGTTATCGATGCCCGCTGTCATTGCTTCACACTGTCTCGCGCAGCGCCACGTCGAGCGCCGGCGCGCCCGTCAACGCAATCAGTTCCTGCGCCGTCAGATTGAACACCGCATGCGGATGACCGGCGGCGGCCCACAGGCTGTCGAGTTCCAGGAGGTCGGCATCGATCAGCGTGACGGGCGCCGTGGCGTGGCCGATCGGGCAAACACCGCCGATCGCATAACCGGTTTTCTCGCGGACAAACTTCGCATCCGCACGGCCGATCTCGCCGACTTGCGCCGCTACCTTCTTTTCGTCGACGCGATTCGCGCCGCTCGCGACCACCAGTACCGGCGCGTCGTCTTCGCGGCGGCGAAACAGGATCGACTTGGCGATCTGCGCAACCGAGCAGCCAAGGCCGGCTGCGGCTTCGGCGGAAGTCTTGCCAGTTTCCGGCAGCATCACGATCCGTCCAGCGTGGCCGCGTTCGCGCAATAACAGCGCGACACGGCGTGCGGAGTCAGGCAATGCGGCGAGATCGTCGGCGTCGAGGGAAGCGTGATCCGTCATCGTTTCAGGTCCTGAATGATTTGGCTAAGTGTGTGGCCTGCGTCAAACGCAGTTGGCCTGCTCGCTGCGGGCCTTGGCAAGCAAGGCTTTACCGGCGCGCGAGACATTGGGCCGGCCGATCGACGTCGAAATGAAATCACCGATCGCGACGACTTGCGCGAGATCGACGCCGGTCTCGATGCCGAGGCCGTTCATCAGATACAGCACGTCTTCGGTCGCGACGTTGCCGGTTGCGCCCTTCGCATACGGGCAGCCGCCGAGCCCCGCCACCGACGCGTGATAGATCTCGATGCCTTCCTGCAAGGCCGCGTAGATGTTCGCGAGCGCCTGACCGTAGGTATCGTGGAAATGCCCCGACAGACGTTCGCGCGGAAACGCCTTGGTGACTGCCTCGAACACTTCGCGCGTGCGCTTCGGCGTGCCGACGCCGATGGTGTCGGCGATATCGATCTCGTCGCAACCGAGCGCCGCGAAACGTTCGACCACATCGACCACCGACGCCACCGGCACTTCGCCTTGATACGGACAGCCGAGCGCACACGACACGCTGCCGCGAATCCGCAGACCATGTTCCTTCGCCGCCTGCGCGACGGGCGCGAATCGATCGATGCTTTCCGCGATGCTGCAATTGATGTTCTTCTGCGAGAACGCTTCGCTGGCGGCGCCGAAAATCACGATCTCGTCCGCCCGTGCGGCGAGTGCGCCTTCGAAACCGCGCAGATTCGGCGTCAGCACGGAGTAGATCGTGCCGGCGCGGCGCTCGATGCCGGCCATCACCTCGGCGCCGTCGGCCATCTGCGGCACCCATTTCGGCGAGACGAACGAGGCGGATTCGACGTTGCGAAAGCCGGCTGCCGACAAGCGATTGATCAACTCGATCTTGATCGCGGTGGGGACGAATTCTTTCTCGTTCTGCAGTCCGTCACGCGGACCGACTTCGACGATTTTGACGCGTTGGGGCAAGGCCATGATGTGTCTCCCATGCAATGAGCCCGCGCGTGGCGGCGCTCCTTCAGATGAATTCGGCGGTGTGCAAAACCCGTGCTCGATATTTTGCTCAGTATCCGCGCTCAGTACCCACGCTCAATATCAACCACACCGCTCACCGTTTCGCCACGCATCAGCGCCGTCATTTTCCGCGCGACTTGCGCGACGCTCTCTTCGCGCAAGGTCAGCGCGGAAATATGCGGCGTAATCGTGATGCGTGGCTCCTGCCAGAACGGATGATCGGGCGGCAACGGTTCTTCGCGGAACACGTCCAGCGTCGCGGCGGCGACCTGGCCGCTTGCCAGCGCTTCGAGCAGATCCTGTTCGACCAGATGCCCGCCGCGTGCGACGTTGATCAGATAGGCACCCTTCGCAAGCTTCGAGAAAGTGCGGGTGTTCAGCACGTCGCCCGTATCCGGCGTATGCGGCAGCAAATTGACCAGCACTTTCACGTCGTCGAGAAACGCGTCGAACTGTGCTTCGCCGGCGAAGGTCGTGATGCCGTCGATTTGCCGCGCACTGCGGCTATACCCGCGCACCGGCATGCCGAACGCCGCGACTGCTTGCGCGACATGCGTACCGAGGACGCCGAGGCCAAGCACACCAACCGTGAAGGTCTCGCGCGGATGCGGATCGAGCACTTCCCAGCGGCGTTCGTTTTGCAGCGTCTGGTATTCGTCGAAACGGCGCAGGTAGCGCAGCACCGCATGCGTCACATACTCGGCCATCTGCAGGGCCATGCCGGTGTCTTCGAGCCGGATCAACTGGGCGCTGCGCGGCAACGTGCCGGGTTGCTCGTGTTCGAGTCCGAGGATCGCATCGACGCCCGCGCCGAGATTGAAGATCGCGCGCAGACCGTCGCGGCCGGCCAGCATCTCGCGCGGCGGGCGCCACACGACCGCGAAATCGGCTGGGTCGGTGTCGCCCGGCTGCCATTCGCGCAGATCGGCTTCCGGCAGCGCATGGGCGAAGTCGTGAAGCCACGCGGCGGCGTCGGAATGCGGCATGTAGAAGAGGATTTTCATACGGTCCGGAAGGCGCGTGCTTTGTCGAGTCGGATGACGGGAGAGGCCCGGTAGAACGGCTGCAACGCCCGCGGCACTTCACACGACGCTTGCGGCATGGGCCTCCTCCTTTTACGGATAGGCTTCATTCTACTTTTTCGCCGCGAATCGCGCGCGTTTGCGCACGGGCGTGCGATTTGCCGCTACTACATGGCCGCGCGTTTGCCCCATAAACAAAGCACAAAAACTTGGTTCGCCCTTGCGACGCCCGGCGGGACAATCATTTCCCGGATTCCGGCAGCGAGGGACAGACATGCTTTCATGCACCAAATCGACATGGCCGCCGCGGCTCGTCACCGTTCCCGGCCTGCACGGCAGCGAGGGCGCGCATTGGCAAACATGGCTCGAACGGCAATTCGCGCGTTCGCTGCGCGTCGAACAGGCCGACTGGGACGCCCCGGACGTCGCCGTCTGGGCGAAGTCGCTGCGCGATCTGCTCGCGCGCGAACGCGGGCCGTTCGTGCTGGCCGCCCACAGCTTCGGTTGCCTCGCGACTGCGCACGCGTTGCAGCAGGCGTCATATGCGAACGATGTGGTCGGCGTGCTGTTCGTCGCACCTGCAAGCCCGGAGAAGTTCGCCTTCGCCGGACCGTTCGACGCGCGGCGTCTCGGCGTGCCGTCGATTCTGATCGGCAGTGAAACCGACCCGTGGATGCCGCTCGCCGGTTCGCGCGATCTCGCGCAGCGTTTCGGCAGCGCGTTCGTCAATCTCGGCGACGCGGGACATATCAATACGGCGGCGGGATTCGGCCCGTGGCCACGTGCCAAGTATTTCGTCGATACGCTGGTGCATTGCGCGGCGCCGCTGCGGTTTCGTGAAGAGACGTTCGAGGTCGCGCAGCACGCGTATGTCTGAGTGAGGGAGGACTTGAACACGTAGTTGAGCGCGCAGTTGAGCCCGCAGATGAGCGCGAGTGAACCAGTAAGCGATCCGTTAGAATCCCGCTTCACGCTGCACGTTTGTGCGGCCACCGGTTTTCATCATCGATAGGCGGGGACAAGATGGCAGGCAAGACGGGGACATCGCGCTGGCTGGCAGCCGGCATGACGGCAATGACGCTCGCGCTCGGCGGCATCTCGACGGCGCACGCGGACACGTCGCTGCTCAACGTGTCGTACGACGTGACGCGCGAGCTGTACAAGGACATCAACGCCGGCTTCATCACGGCATACAAAGAGAAGAGCGGCGAGACCGTGTCGATTCGCCAGTCGCATGGCGCGTCAAGCGCGCAGGCGCTGTCGGTGCTGCAAGGACTGCAGGCTGACGTCGTGACGATGAACCAGCCGAACGATATCGACCTGCTCGCCGAAAAGGGCCAACTGGTGCCCGCCAACTGGCGTGCGCGCCTGCCGGACGACAGCGCTCCGTACACCACGACGATGGTGTTCCTCGTGCGCAAGGGCAACCCGAAGCATATCAAGGACTGGGACGACCTCGCCAAACCCGGCGTGCAAGTGGTGATCGCGAATCCGAAGACTTCGGGTAACGGCCGCTACGCGTATCTGGCCGCATGGGGTTATCGCAAACAACACGGAGGCACCGATGCGCAGGCGATCGATTTCGAAAAGGCCATCTTCAAGAACGTGCCGATTCTCGACACAGGCGGCCGCGGTGCGACGACGACTTTCACGCAACGCGGTATCGGCGACGTGCTGGTGACATTCGAAAACGAAGTGTCGTTGATCGACACGGGCGTGGGCGCGGGCAATTTCGAAGCGGTGTATCCGTCGGTGAGCCTGCTGGCTGCGCCGCCGGTGTCGATCGTCGACAAGGTGGTCGACAAGCGCGGCACGCGCAAGGAAGCGCAAGCGTACCTCGACTATCTGTGGTCGCCGGCCGCGCAGGAAATCATTGCGCAACACCACCTGCGTCCGCGTGACAAGAATGTGCTCGCGAAGCATGCGGGCGAGTTCAAACCGATCAAGACCTTCACCGTTGAAGAGATGTTCGGTAGCTGGCAGAAAGCGCAGCAAACGCATTTCTCCGATGGCGGGACGTTCGATCAGATCATCGTCGACAAGAAGTAAATCTTTGCCCGGAAGTAGAAAGGCCACCTCGGAAACGAGGTGGCCTTTTTAAATTGCGTGCGATTTATCGCACGCGCTTCATACGCGTAGTTCTTTAGTTCGGCGCAGCGTGCGCGTTTTGCTCATGCGCGCAGCCATGCTCGCAACCGCTCTGATCCAACGGCATCTGCTGCGCTGCTTCTGCGCGAATGCCAAGGCGTTCGAGCAGCTTGCGGTCCGCTTCGGCTTGCGGGTTGCTCGTGGTCAGCAACTGGTCACCGTAGAAAATCGAGTTCGCGCCGGCGAGGAAGCACAGCGCCTGCAACGCTTCGTCCATCTGCTCGCGGCCTGCCGACAGACGCACCATCGCGCGCGGCATCGTGATACGTGCAACTGCAATCGTACGGACGAATTCGAACGGATCGATCGCTTCGGTGCCGGTCAGCGGCGTGCCTTCCACTTGCACCAGGTTGTTAATAGGCACCGATTCCGGATACGGCTCCATGTTCGCCAGTTGCGCGATCAGGCCGGCGCGCTCACGGCGCGATTCGCCCAAACCGACAATCCCGCCGCAGCATACGTTGATGCCCGCATCCCGGACGCGTTCCAGCGTGTCGAGACGGTCCTGATACGTGCGCGTCGAAATGATCTGACCGTAGAACTCCGGCGACGTATCGAGGTTGTGGTTGTAGTAATCGAGGCCCGCTTCGCGCAGACCTTGCGCCTGATGCGTTTCCAGCATGCCGAGCGTCACGCAGGTTTCGAGGCCCATCGCCTTCACGCCGCGGATCATGTCCTTGATCGGCTCGAGGTGACGGTCCTTCGGATTGCGCCATGCCGCGCCCATGCAGAAGCGCGTCGCGCCGTTTTCCTTGGCGACCTTGGCGGCGGCCAATACTTCATCGACCGGCATCAGCTTGTCGGCTTGCAGGCCCGTGTCGTGATGCACCGACTGCGGACAGTACGCGCAATCTTCTTCGCAACCGCCGGTCTTGATCGACAGCAGCGTCGACAGCTGCACGGTGTTGGCGTCGAAGTGTTCGCGATGAGTTTGTTGCGCGCGGAACATCAGGTCGTTGAACGGCAGTTCATACAACGCGACGATGTCGGCGACGCGCCACTTGGCCATCGGCTTGGCGCCTGCTGCTGCGTTGTTGTTGGCGGCGGCCGTGTCGGCTGGCGTCGGAGCGATGTTCAGTTGCGTCATGTCGTCAATCCTCATGGATGGATGTAATGGGTTTTCAGCGCTGCGCGTGGCGCAGCGTCTGCAGGAGTCGGTTGATGTCGAGTTGATCCGCCGCAAGCTCGGGCGAAGCCGGGCTCAAATGCGGCACGATGCCGAGCAAGGGGGCGTCGTATTCACGCGCAAGATGCTCGCGAATCGAAGCGATGTTTTCGTCTGGGAAGGTCATGTCCGGATCGACACGGTTCGCCACCCAGCCGGCGAGCGTCAAGCCACGTGCGGCGATCGCTTCGGCGGTGAGCAGTGCATGGCTGATGCAGCCGAGGCGCATGCCGACCACCAGCACGACCGGCAGCTTCAGCGCGACGGCGAGGTCGGCGGTATCTTGCGTTGCAGTCAGCGGCACGCGAAAACCGCCCACGCCTTCCACCACGACGATCTCGGCTTGCTTCAAAGCCTGCGCATGGCAATCGACGATGTGATCGATATCGAACGTGACGTTTTCCAGTGCGGCGGCGATGTGTGGCGCGGCCGGTTCCTTCAGCAGATACGGCGTGCGAATCTCCGGGGGCAGCAGGACGCTCGACGCGGCGTCGAGTTGATCGGCGTCTTCGTTATGCAGCACGCCGTTCACTTCGAACGCGCCCGCGGCGATCGGCTTCATCGCGGCGGCTTGCAGGCCTTCGCGAACGAAACCGCGCAGCAGCGCTGCGGAGACGAAGGTCTTGCCGATTTCCGTATCTGTACCGGTGACGAATAGAGACAGGGCGCTTTGACTCGAGCTACTCATGCCGCCTTCGCTCCGAGTTGTTGCAAGCCTGCTTCGAGCCGATCCAGATCCGCTTGCGAATGCGCGGCGGAAAGCGAAATGCGCAGCCGCGATGTACCCGCGGGCACGGTCGGCGGACGGATCGCCGGCACCCAGAGACCGGCACGATCGAGCGTGGCCGCGATGTCGAGCGTGGCATCGTTCGCGCCGATGATCAGCGGCTGCACGGCAGTGTGCGAATCGACCGGCAGCCACGGCGTCGCTTTGAGCATCGCGCGCGCGCGTTCGATCAGTTTCTTGAGATGCGCACGGCGCGCATCGCCTTCTTCGCCACCGATGATGCGCAGGCTCGCCGACACCGCATGTGCCGCAGCAGGCACCGACGCAGTCGTGAAGATGTACGGACGCGCGCGCTGCACGAGCCATTCGATGACGGTCTCGTGAGCGACGACGAATGCACCCGACACCCCCGCGGCCTTGCCGAGCGTGCCGATCGAAATCAGATTCGGCGAGCGCAACGCGGATTCTGCAATCGCGCCACGGCCTTGCGGACCGAGCACGCCGAAACCGTGCGCGTCGTCGACGATCAGCCATGCGCCGTGCTGCTCTGCAAGTTCAAGCAGACGTGCCAGGGGCGCGATGTCGCCGTCCATGCTGAAGACCGTATCGGAGACGATTACTTTGACTTCGGCGTCCGAGGCATCGAGCATCGCGCTTAGCGCTTCCGTATCGCAGTGCGGATAGATCTGCACGTCAGCGCGGGACAAACGCGCGCCGTCGATCAGCGACGCGTGATTCAACGCGTCGGAGAAGAGCGTCGTGCCGCGGCCAGCGAGCGCAGTGAGCGTCGCGAGATTCGCCATGTAGCCGGTGCTGAAGTAGAGCGCGCGCGCATTGTCGACGAAGCCGCCGACGAATTCGGCCAGATCGTCTTCGAGTTGCGCGTGCGCGCGCGAGTGGCCACCGAGCAGATGGGAACCGCCGCTGCCGGCGCCATAACGTTCCGCGCCTTCAGCGATTGCGGCGATCAGTTTCGGATGCGCGGCGAGGCCAAGATAGTCGTTGCTGGCGAAGCCGATGATCGCGCGGCCGTCGACTGTCATGTGCGCGGCGCACGGCGTGTCAGCGGTACGACGATGGCGGCGCAGACCACGCGCATCGATTTCCTTGAGACCTTCGGTGAGTGTGTCGAGCAGATGCATTAGCGGGTCTCCGCGAGCGTGGCTTCAAAAGTTTCGCGTGTGCGCGAGGCGAGCAGCGCGATTTCTTCGTCGTCGAGGATGTAGGGGGGCATCAGATACACCGTGGTCGAAATAGGGCGCAGCAGCAGTTCGCGCCGCAACGCGTTTTCGAAGAAACGGCGCGAGAATGTTTTGGCTTGCTGAGCATCGTCGATCACGGCATCGAACGCGAAGATCGTGCCGCACTGACGCAGATTGCGCACGTGCTTATGTTCGGCGAGCGGCGCGAGCGCGGCCTTCAGCCTGGCGGATTTCTGTACGTTTGCGGCGAGCACGTTGTCGCTCGCGAACAGATCGAGCGTGGCGAGCGCCGCGCGGCAGGCGAGCGGATTGCCCGTGTACGAATGCGAGTGCAGAAAACCGCGCGCGGTATCGTCGTGATAGAAGGCGTCGAAGATCTCATCGCGCGACAACACGATCGAGAGCGGCAGATAGCCGCCGCTGATCCCTTTCGACAGACACAGGAAGTCCGGCCAGATGCCGGCCTGTTCGCACGCGAAGAACGTACCGGTGCGACCGCAACCCACAGCGATTTCATCGGCGATCAGATGCACGCCGTACTGATCGCACAGCGCGCGCAAGCCGGCGATATACGACGCGTCGTGCATTGCCATGCCGGCCGCGCATTGCACGAGCGGCTCGACGATCAGCGCCGAGATTTTCGTCGCGCGTGCTTCGAACAACGAGCGAACCTGATCGAGCGCGCGGCGCGCGACGTCGGCGGTGGTTTCGCCTGCTTGTGCGAGGCGCGCATCGGGCGAGGCGACGACATGCGCGTTGCGGATGAGCGGGTCGTAGGCGTCTTTGAAGAGCGCGACATCGGTGACACCGAGCGCGCCGATGGTTTCGCCGTGATAGCTGTTGGCGATGCAGACGAATTCCTGCTTGTCCGCGAAGCCGCGATTGCGCCACGAGTGGAAGCTCATCTTCAGCGCGATTTCAACGGCCGATGCGCCATCGGACGCGAAGAACGCGTGACCGAGCGTGTTGTTGGTGAGCGCGCCGAGGCGCTCCGCTAGTTCGATGGCTGGCTCGTGCGTGCAGCCGGCGAGCATTGCGTGTTCGAGGGTATCGAGCTGATCTTTCAATGCCGCGTTGATGCGCGGGTTGGCGTGGCCGAACAGGTTGACCCACCAGGAGCTGATCGCGTCCAGATAACGGTTGTTCGCGCGGTCGTAGAGCCACGCGCCTTGACCACGCGCGACCGGGATGAGCGGCAGACGTTCGTGATGTTTCATCTGGGTGCAGGGGTGCCAGACGGCACGCAGGCTGCGGGTGATCCAGTCTTCAGGGGATGCTGACTTTTCCAAAAGGTACTCCGAGGTGCTTTTTTGCCGTTGCACGGCTGGCTTTTTTAGGGCCATTTCAGTCGCGGCGCGGGTTGTTTCTTGCGCTGCGCGCGGCCTTTGGGGAGGCTTGCGGGGTCGAGATTAGCGGTTTATTTCTCGCTGTGCACTAGGGGGTGAGGGGTGGTTTTTGCCTTCGGCGATGGGGTTGGGTGCTGTTCGCGGCAGGTGGTTTCTGTTTTGGTTTGAAGGCCGCTGATGGGGGGAGTTGACGACGTCAAAGTAGTTGCGCCTTATGGGCGGGGATTTGGGGTTTGGTGCCTGCTCGGCGGATTTTTGGCGAGGGTTTTGGTCTGCTTGGCGCTTGTTGTCCGTGTTCTTGGGGCTTTGGCCTTTCCTTGATCTGGCTTTGGTGCCTTTCCTTGAATTGTTAGTGGTCTATTAGCGTTGCCCCTGTGCGGGGCGGCACTTACTTTCTTTGCCGCCGCAAAGAAAGATAAGCAAAGAAAGCGGCTAGAAGCCCCTGCTAAGTGGGCACCGTGGTCTGCTGCGGGTAGTGGTGCGACTGGAATCCGTGCTCTCCCACGTTCCGCGTTAGTGACAAAGGAGTCATCAGCTCCCACTCCGCACTGCGTGCGTCGCGGACGGGTTTGCATGGGAAACCAGGGGCTTCGGTTGCGATGCGTGGGAGCTGAGCGAAACGGGGGAGTTGAAACGTAGAGGGAGGTTTTGTGAAGTACTCTTCGGCGCGCGGAGCGCCGCCGGAAGTATGACGCCCTTGTCACAAGCGTATGCAGGGGCACGAACACAGATTCCAGATGCACCACTACCCTGAGCGAGCTGCGGGACCCGCTTAGCAGGGGCTTCTAGCCGCTTTCTTTGCTTACTTTCTTTGCGGCGGCAAAGAAAGTAAGTGCCGCCCCGCACAGGGGCAACGCTAATAGACCACTAACAATTCAAGGAAAGGCACCAAAGCCAGATCAAGGAAAGGCCAACGCCCTAAGAACACGGACAAAAAGCGCCACGCAGGCAAGCAAACAAACGCCGCGAAGGCAAATCAAAACCTTCAATTCCGGCTAGCAATAGCGCGCCGATCATTAGCAGCCCCAGCTGCCGACGAAGAACCAGAATCCGCCGTCTGCGAAGACCCCTTCCCCCATACAACGGAGTTGTCAACGGCATACAACCGGCAAGGCGCCGAACTCTGCTTCTGGCAATTAGCAATAGCAACAGACATCGGATTATCACCACCTTCCGCCCACGACCAGGCCCCCGAATCCGACACAGCAAAAGCCCGGCTAGGATACTGATGCAAGAAGTTGCGATAACCGTTACGCCCGGCTTCATCAACAAACGGAACAGAGTCGACCGCATCGACAGCAGCAAAACCGCTCGCCTTCGGCGCCGAAGGATCATCGACCCGATACTGCACGCCCGTAGGCATCCCAACGCGCGCAAGAAACGCCTCGACAGCAGGCCACCAGATCTGCACGCCATCGCGATCGCCCACGAGCCGATGCGCGTCATTCTTGTAATTGCCGAAATCCACCATCTTCGCGCTCGCACCGTGCGCGGCATACGCGGCATACATGCCGGCCACCAGCGGCGCGGTCCACACCGAATCGTTATCGCCGTACAACCACAGCGACGGCACCTTTGTCTTCTCGCCATAGGCGCCAAATGCATGCGTCAGATTGCCCTGCCAGTCGGTGCACGCGTCCTGCCGCAAGCCACCCGAGAAATTGATCAAGGCACGCACGCCCGATGCAGCCTCGGGGCCGTAAGCAATCGTCGCGAGACCGCCGTGCGAGGTGCCGGCCACGACGATGTGCGTGGCATCCACGTACGGCTGCTTTGACATGAAATCGATCGTCGCGGCCACGTCGCCGGCCTGGCCGATGCCGTTGCGTTCGACGTCGCAACCGTCCTGCTGATACGTGCCGTCCGAATGGCCGAAGCCCTGACGGTTCGGCGCCACCACTACGTAGCCGCGGCGCACGAATTCGCGCGCGAACGGCCGCGGGTCGCTGCGTTCCTGCGTGCGTGGGTCGCCGGGAATCTTGCCGTGGTTGAAAACGATCATCGGAAACGGGCCTGCGCCGTCCGGTTTGTAGATCGTGGTTTCGAGTGTGACGGTGCCGGCAGCGTTAACCGGCACGCGGATGATCTGTTCGTTGAGACCCGCGGTGGGCAGATAGACGTCGTCGTCGAGTGCGATGCGCGGCACGTGCGCGCGAGTGAGAGGCCCCGCCTGGGTGTCGGCGAGCGGCTCGGCATGCGCGAGTGCGATGGCGCACATCGCTGCTGCACAAGTCACCGCGCACTTCGTCAGAACCTTGCTGAACACCATTGACGCACCTGCCTCAAAAACCTGCCCTTAACACCGTGACGTTTTGTCTGTCGAATATCGTCGATGACAATTGCCTTTCATCGGCGTTTTCGACAAACAAAAACACACTCGCGTACGTAGTGCGGCAAGCGCACGCACGCTGATCGAGATCGCACGGGATGAACCCAAACGGCCGACGCGACCCCACGCGCCGATGATGAGCGCCACACATGCTGCCCGGAACCGCCGCCGAACCCTTGCTGGTGGGCTATCGGCAGCTGCCTGCGCATTTTGCGGAATCGGTATGGACCTGTTCTCGCAACGTGACGTCACAAACCTACGGCCTCATCCTGGCACGACAATTTTGTTTTGTGCAATAAAGGAGAACCCGCGACGCAATAATTGCCGGGTGCAGATCAGGGCGTGTTCGCCCCGGCGGAAGGCCGAAACCGCCTGCCTCGCAGCGCTTGGCTGCCCGAAGTAATTTGTCGAAATATGCGCGCTGTGGTGTCGAGCCAACACGAAAAAAAGGCCCTCGTTTGAGGGCCATATGTGATGACGGTTTTATTGCGCACCGCCAAGCCGTGTAAGGCTTTCGAAGGTGCAGCTTATTCGTTTACGTCGCCGTCGACATAGCGCCAGCGTCCGTCCTCACCGCGTATGAAGCGGCTCAGTTCGTGCAGCCGGTGGGCGCGGCCACCCACCTTATATCGTGCGACGAATTCGACTGTCGCATGATCGGCGCTGGTTTCAGCGAAGGCTTTGATCTGCAGTCCGAGCCAACGTGGCGCGTCGGGGGCGGCAGGGTCGGCGTCGAGATCCGTGGGGCAGGTGTGCGGTGCCCAGGTCGCGCGCAAATAATCCGTTGCGCCCACAACATACGCGCTGTAACGCGAGCGCATCAGTTCGAGCGCGCGTGGCGCTGTTTCACCGCCATCGATATAGCGGCCACAGCATTGCGCAAAGCGCGGCGGTTTGGCGCCGCTGCGCTGATCGGGCGCGGCGCCGCCGCAGGGGCAGTCGGACGGTCGTTGCGTTGACAACAATGGCTTATTCATCAGACTTTCAGGCAAGGCCGCGTGCGATCAAAATTTTCTGGATGTCACTGGTGCCTTCGTAGATCTGGCACACGCGTACATCGCGGTAGATGCGTTCTACAGGAAAGTCGCTCAGATAGCCGTAGCCGCCATGAATCTGCAAGGCGGCCGAGCAGATCCGCTCAGCGGCTTCGGATGCAAACAGCTTGGCCATTGCGGCTTCCGTCAGACAAGGTTGCCCGGCGGCTTTCAACGAAGCCGCGTGCCAGATCAACTGGCGCGCGGCTTCGAGCTGGGTCGCCATATCGGCGAGGCGGAATTGCACGGCCTGATGCGAGAACAACGGCTGGCCGAAGCTCTCGCGCTCCTTCGCATAGCCCAACGCCGCTTCGAACGCGGCGCGCGCCATGCCGACGCTTTGCGCGGCGATACCGATGCGCCCGCCTTCGAGCCCTGATAGCGCAATCCGATAACCTTCGCCCTCCGCGCCGATCAGGTTCGCGGCCGGCACGCGGCAATCTTCGAAAATAATCTGCGCGGTGTCCGACGAATGCTGACCGAGCTTTTCTTCAACGCGCGCGACGATGTACCCCTTCGTATCGGTGGGCACGATGAACGCGCTGATGCCGCGCTTACCCGCCGCCTTGTCGGTCACGGCCATCACGATCGCGACGTTGCCGTTCTTGCCGCTCGTGATGAACTGTTTGACGCCGTTCAACACGTAGCTGTCGCCATCGCGTGTCGCGGTGGTGCGCAGCGCGGAGGCGTCCGAGCCCGCTTGCGGTTCGGTCAGGCAAAACGCGCCGAGCATCTCGCCGCGCGCGAGCGGCGTGAGCCAGTCGCGTTTCTGCGCGTCGTTGCCATAGGTCAGCAGAATGCTGCACACCGGGCAGTTGTTGACCGAGATCGCGGTCGAAGTGCCGCCGTCGCCCGCAGCGATTTCTTCGAGGATCAGCGCGAGCGCCAGCGCGTCCATGCCGGCGCCGCCGTAGGCTTCGGGCACCAGCACGCCATACGCGCCGAGCTCGGCGAGCTGGCGATGCACGTCCTTCGGAAAGGTGCGCTCGCGGTCCCATTGCGCCGCGTACGGCGTAACGGCTTCGCGCACGAACGTGCGCACCGCGTCGCGGACCATCTGATGATCCTGATCAAGCACCATGGCTCGGTCTCCTCATTAGTCTCCCCACTTGTCTCTTCACTCGCTTCTTCACCAGTCGAGCGCCGTGCCGTCGTATTGGTAGAAGCGGCCGTTGAATGCTTCATGTGCGGCCGCGGCCTGCGCAAGCACTTCACGCATGCCGGTGACGCTGCGCACCGGATCGATCGCCGCTTGCGCGCCACCCATATCGGTGCGCACCCAGCCAGGATGCAGCGAAATACAGGTTGCGCGCGTGGCGTCCAGTGACGCGATCTTCAGCGCGTCATTCAGCGCAGCCTTACTCGCCCGATACAGCCAGCCGGTCGTGCCGCTTGCGTCGCCGATGCTACCCATCTTGCTCGAGATCACCGCGAACACACCGCCTGCTTCTTCGACGAGGGGCAGCAGGATCGGCATCAACTGCATCGGACCGCGCACGTTGGTATGCATCACCTGGTCGAAGTCTTCCGCCGTAATCGTCTCGATGTCCTCGGTGCGCGGGCCGTACACGCCGGACACCAGCACCGCTGCGTCGAGCCGCTCGCCGTCGAGCTTCCAGCCGAGCGCGGCGATTTCTTCGGGTGCGGTGACGTCGAGTGAAAACGTCTCCGCGCCGAGCGCCTTCAGCGCGTCGAGAGCGGCGCCATCGCGCGCGGTGGCGAGCACGCGCCAGCCGCTCTTTATGTATTGCCGCACGAACTCCTGGCCGATGCCGCGCGATGCACCGACGATCAACACTGTCTTCATCGAATCACCTCAAGCTTGCAAACACCCGGTAACAGCGCGTCAAACCAGTTCAATGCCCATCGCGGTCGCTTCGCCGCCGCCGATGCACAGCGTCGCGACACCGCGCTTCAGACCGCGATTTTTCAACGCGCCGATCAGCGTGACGAGAATCCGCGCGCCCGATGCGCCGATCGGATGGCCGAGTGCGCAGGCGCCGCCGTTCACGTTGACCTTATCGTGCGGCAGGTGATGTTCCTTCATTGCGGCCATGGTGACCACCGCGAACGCCTCGTTGACTTCGTACAGATCCACTTCGTCGGCGCGCCAGCCGTTCTTCTCGAACAGCTTGCGAATCGCACCGACCGGTGCGGTGGTGAACTTCGCGGGTTCCTGAGCGAAGGTGGAGTGGCCGACCACGCGAGCAAGCGGCTCGACGCCGAGACGCTTCGCGGTCGATTCACGCATCATCACGAGCGCCGCGGCACCGTCGGAAATCGATGATGAATTCGCTGCCGTCACCGTGCCGGTTTTGCTGAACGCGGGCTTGAGCGTCGGAATCTTGTCGAGGTTCGCCTTGAACGGCTGCTCGTCGTGATCGATGGTCACGTCGCCCTTGCGGCTTTCCACCTTCACCGGCGCGATTTCCCACGTGAACGAACCGTCTTCATTCGCACGCTTTGCACGATTCAGTGACTCGACGGCGAATGCATCCTGCGCTTCGCGTGTGAAGTCGAACGAGGCCGCGCATTCCTCGGCGAAGGTGCCCATCAGACGGCCTTTTTCGTAGGCATCTTCGAGACCGTCGTAGAACATGTGGTCGATCACCTGGCCGTGACCCATGCGCATGCCGTTACGCGCTTTCGGCAACAGATACGGCGCGTTCGTCATGCTCTCCATGCCGCCCGCGACGATCACGTCGGCCGAGCCCGCGGCCAGCATGTCGTGCGCGAACATCGCCGCGCGCATGCCGGAGCCGCACATCTTGTTGACGGTGGTGCTGCCGGTGCTCAAAGGCAAGCCGGCGCCGAGCGCAGCCTGGCGCGCCGGCGCCTGGCCGAGGCCGGCGGGCAGCACGCAACCCATTACCACTTCATCGATCTGCTCAGGCTTCAAGCCTGCGCGCAGCACGGCGGCTTCGATTGCAACCGAACCCAACTGCGGCGCGGTTAGCGTTGCGAAATCGCCCTGAAATGCCGCCATCGGCGTACGGGCCACACCTACGATTACGATCGGATCAGACTTTGTCTCGCTCATGTTTGTCTCACTCATGTGGGTTTCATTCGTGCTTAAGTTGTTTGATCACACCTTCGACGATGGCCGGCACGTCGCCGAGCTGGGCCGCTTCGGCGGCCGCCGCATCGTTGTCTTCCTGGTACGCACCGCCGGCCGATACGGCCGCGATGCAGCGCTTATAGGTTGCATCGAGCGCCGTGGGGTCGTTGATTGTCATGCCGAGGTCGCGCACCTTGCCGTCATGCACGCCATACACCCAGCCGTGCACCGTGAGTTCCTGGCCACGTGCCCACGCGTCATTGATGATGGTGGTCCGGCATACGTTCATGACCTGTTCGATCGCATTCAGTTCGACGAGCCGCCGATGGCGCGCCTCGCCGAGCGGCCATTCTTCGATCAGCGCAGCATGCTTGGTGCGCACGTCCTGCACGTGATGCAGCCAGTTATCCGCGAGACCCACACGCCGGCCGTGCAGCGCCGCGCCGACGCCCGAGCAGCCATAGTGACCCACCACCATGATGTGCTTGACCTTCAGCAGATCGACGGCGAACTGGATCACCGACAGGCAGTTCAGATCCGTATGCACCACCACGTTGGCGATATTTCTGTGCACGAACACTTCACCTGGCGGCAGGCCGATGATCTGGTTGGCCGGCACGCGCGAATCGGAGCAGCCGATCCACAGATATTCGGGTGTCTGCTGGTGCGCGAGACGCGAGAAGTACTCCGGATCTTCGGAGAGCTTGCGGGCCACCCACGCGTCGTTGTTATCGAACAGATGGGCAAGCGGATTGGCAGCGGGAGAAGCGTTCGTGTTCATGTTGAGTCTTGGCGGTTGCTCGACCGATTGACCGGTCGATGTCGTTGCATAAGGTTCGGACGATGCATTCAACGATGCGGGCAGCGCATAGCGCTCACGCCACGCGCACGGTGCGTTCATCTGCCTGATTCTCCGCGGGTCCGGACGCCGTATCGGCGAATCGTTCCGGATAGCGGATGCAGAAGCGCACGCTGCTGTCGTACGGGAAAAAGTCGGGCAGTTCGCCTTTCAAGAGATGATCCTTGTGCCGTTGCCACAGCGCTGGATCGAAGAAGTCCGCGTGATGCTGCATGAAGGACCGGCGCACGCGTGGATCGCCGAGCAGAAAGGTGCCGTATGTCTCCGGGAAAATGTCGTGCGGGCCGACCGAATACCACGGCTCGCCCGACATTTCGTCTTCCTCGTAACGTGGCGCCGGCACTGCGCGCACGTTGCATTCCGTCAGGTATTCGATTTCATCGTAGTCGTAGAACACGACGCGGCCGTGACGCGTCACGCCGAAGTTCTTGTACAGCATGTCGCCAGGGAAGATGTTCGCCTGCATCAATTCCTTGATCGCGTTGCCGTATTCCTTGATGCCGTGCTCGACATCGTCGTCGCTGCCGTTTTGCAGGAACAGATTGAGCGGCACCATGCGGCGTTCGATATACATATGACGAATCACCAGGTTGTCGCCATCGTATTCGATCAAGGACGGCACTTCCTTTTCGAGTTCGCGCAGCAGCGCTTCGTCGAGCCGCGAAATGGGCAGCGCGACGCTCGAATATTCGAGCGTGTCGGCCATGCGGCCCAAACGGTCATGACGCTTGACGAGCTGATACTTTCGCTTGATCTGCTCGCGCGTGGTTTCCTTCGGCGGCGGAAAGTGGTCCTTGATCAGCTTGAATACGTACGGAAACGACGGCAGCGTGAACACCAGCATCACGAGCCCCTTGATGCCGGGCGCGATGATGAACGGATCGCTGGAATGCTTCAGATGGTGCAGCAGATCGCGATAGAAGAGATTCTTGCCCTGCTTCTGCAAACCCACCGAGGTATAGATTTCCGCCTTCGGTTTGCCCTGCATGATCGTGCCGAGAAACTCGACATAGGCGGACGGCACTTCCATGTCCACCAGGAAGTACGAATGCGAGAAGCTGAAGATGATCAGCAACTGGTCGCGTTTGAGCAGCACCGTATCGAGCGCGAGCACGCCGGGCTTCACATGGCGCAGCGGCACTGCGAATGGCAGCAACAGATCGCCGTTGATGATCCGTCCAACGATATACGCCGACTTGTTCCGAAAAAACAGCGACGAAAGCACGTGAATCTGGAAGTTGGGCGCTTCGTCGAACACGCCGAACGCATCGTGGATCGCTTGCATCACGCATTCGACGTCGCGCGTCAGATCCTCAAACGGAGGCTCCAGCTGGAAGTTCGTGACGATGCGCTCGAGCGTCGCGGCAAGACCGTCCTTGCCGGGGTAATACGCACGATAGGTCGGCTTCGCCGCCGGTTCGTCGTTCTCGATGTATTCGGTCGAGATCGCCGGGCGCACGAAAATAAAGTCGTTGTTGAAGTACGAACGGTGCAGGATCTTGCAGCACACCGAATTGAAGAACGTCTCCGCGCACTCGGGCTGGCGGTGCGTGGTCAGGAGGCCGATGTAGTGGAGCTTGATCTGCTGCCACACTTCGTCGTCGATATTCTCGGCGTCGTATTCGTCTTCGAGCAGTTCGACGCATTCCTCGACACGATCGTCATACGAGGTGATGCGCTCGCGCGCCAGCGTTTGCAGCCCATGCCAGTCGGCAGCTTCGAAGAGCGTTTTGGCGCGGATCGCGGCGTCACGGAAGATGCGGTAGTGCCGATCGAATCCTTCGAGCATCGTCTGGGCGACGTCAAAGCCGATCTGTGACGACAGCAGTTTGGGAAAGTGATTCATGTCGGCCGTGCATTCATCCCATGTCGTGAAGACACCCGTGATTGTATCGTCCGGGTGCACCCGCGGCGCGTCGCGCCGTTCTCCGCTCAGGCGGACCTGGTCTCGCGTGAACCGCCTTCCAGCAACGCGCGCGCCTGGGTTTCGTACTGCGCGAGGTCTTCGAGCGTGGCGTTCAGATCTTCCAGTTGACGTTCGAGCACGTCGCGATGGCGCGCCACTGTAGCAAGGAAGGCCTGCAATTGCGGCACGGTGTCGGTCGGCGACTCGTAGACGTCGAGCAGATCGCGGATTTCCGACAGCGTGAAGCCGAGCCGCTTGCCACGCAGCGTGAGCTTCAGGCGGGTTCGATCGCGGCCCGAATAGACGCGCCGCAAGCCGCTCGATCCCTCACGGCTGGGCGAGAGTAAACCCTGGTCTTCGTAGAAGCGGATCGCCCGCGGCGTGACGTCGAATTCCCGCGCGAGCTCGGTGATCGTGTATTGCGTGTTCATCGGGGCATCCCGTAGCCGGGCAGAAAATCGGATTGAACGATAGAATCGACGTTTACGTTATCGTCAACTTGATCGAAACGCAACTACGGCGCAATACGGCACCGGCATGTCCCGGCCGGGCCGCAACCACGCCGTCCGGCATCGCATACCTCGCCATGCCGGATGGCCGACGGAGGAAGACAAGCACAATGAATGCACTCGAACATCAACTCGACTACCCGTTCAAGGACACCTTGCCCGAAGCGGGCCAGGCGATGGAAGTCGCGTCCGGCGTCTTCTGGCTGCGCATGCCGCTGCCGTTTGCACTTGACCACATCAATTTGTGGCTGCTACGCGATGAGATCGACGGCCAGCAAGGTTGGACGGTAGTCGACTGCGGTATTACGTCGGACACGATCAAGGAGAACTGGGAGAAAGTGTTCGACTCGGCGCTCGACGGCCTGCCGGTGCTGCGCGTGATCGTCACGCATTGCCACCCGGATCACATCGGCCTTGCGCACTGGATCTGCAGCGGCGGCGACAAGAAACGCTGGGACGTGCGCTTGTGGATGACGCTTGGCGAATACATGCAGGCCCGCGTGATGGCGGCCGGCGACGGCTCGAATGCGGGCGGCGAGGGCGCGGCGCGCCACTTCGCACGTCACGGCCTGAACGACGAGGCGTCGCTCGAGAAGCTGCGCAATCGCACGAGCTACTACTCGAGCCTCGTGCCGGCGATTCCTGGGCAGTACCGCCGCCTGCGCGAAGCCGATGGCGTGAAGATCGGCGGCAAGACGTGGCGCGTGGTGACGGGCTTCGGCCATTCGCCGGAACACTGCGCGTTGCATTGCGAAGAGACGGGCACGCTGATCTCCGGCGACATGGTGCTGCCGCGTATTTCGACCAACGTCTCGGTGTTCGACATGGAGCCCGAAAGCACGCCGCTCGCGCTGTATCTGGAATCGCTCGGTCGCTACGAGACGATGCCTGAAGACACGCTCGTGCTGCCGTCGCATGGCAAGCCGTTTCGCGGCGTGCGTACGCGGATCAAGCAATTGCGTGAGCATCATGACGCGCGTCTGGCTGAAGTGCGCGAGGCCTGTGCGGAGAAGCCGCAGAGCGCTGCGGATATCGTGCCGTTGATGTTCAAGCGCCAGCTCGACATCCATCAGATGACATTCGCGATGGGCGAGGCGTTAGCGCATTTGCATCTGCTGTGGCTGGCCGGCGAGTTGAAGCGCACGCAGGATGCGGATGGGGTGATCCGGTTCTCGGCGTGATCGCGTCGACAGATCGATACGTCGATAAAAAAAGCCCGGTTGCGAAAAGCAACCGGGCTTTTTTTTAATCGGCGAGACAGAGTCTTACTGCACCGCCACCGTCGCAAAGTTCTGCCGTCCGAACGGACTCACGTGATAGCCGCTCACGTTCGTACGCGTGATGGCCGCTGCGGTCGGGTAACCCAGCGGAATCCACAGCGCCTGATCGTGGATGATCTGCTGCGCCTGCTCATACGCCTTCGCGCGTTTGGCCTGATCAGGCGTGGTCTTGCCGTCGGCAATCAGCTTGTCCAGATCCTGATCGCAGAAGCGCGCGAAATTGATCCCAGACTTCACCGCATTGCAGCTGAAGAGCGGCGACAGGTAGTTGTCCGGATCGCCGTTGTCGCCAGCCCAGCCCATGAACAACGTGTCATGCTGGCCTTGTTTGGCCTGCTTGATCAGCTCGCCCCATTCGATCACCTTCACTTCCGCCTTCACGCCGATCTTCGCGAAGTCGGCTTGCAGCAGTTCGGCGCCGGCCTTCGGGTTCGGGTTCAGCACGCTGCCGTTCGGACGCACCCAGATCGTCGTTTCGAAGCCGTTCGGATAGCCCGCGTCCGCGAGCAGCTTCTTTGCCTTCACCGGATCGTACGGCCACGCTTTCACGGCTTTGTCGTAGCTCCACGTGTTCGGCGGATACGGATTGACGGCCGGCGTCGCGGTGTTGTCGAAGATCGCCTTCAGGTAGGTGGTGCGGTCGAACGCCATGTTCAGGGCAGCGCGCACCTTCTGGTTGTCGAGCGGCTTCTTCTGCGTGTTCAGCGCGACGAAGGCGGTCATGAAAGCCGGTGTCTGCACGATGGCGAGCGATTTGTCGCCCTTTGCTTCGGCGAGATCCTGTGGCTTCGGCGACAGCGCGATCTGGCATTCGCCGGCCTTCACCTTTTGCGCGCGCACCGTGGCGTCCGGCGTGATCGCGTAGATCAGGCGGTCAATCTTCGGTTTCGTGCCCCAGTACGTCGGGTTCACGTCGTAGCGGATCACCGCGTCTTTGGTGTAGCTCTTCAATTCGAACGGACCGGTGCCGATCGGCTTCGCATTCAGGTCGACCTGTTTGCCCGCCTTGAGCAACTGGTCGGCGTATTCAGCCGAATAGATCGAGGCGAAACCCATCGTCAGGATCGACACGAAGGTGGCGTCCGGTGCGTTCAGTTCGAACTTGACGGTGTTGTCGTCGACCTTGCTGATCGACTTGATGAGCTTCGGCAAGCCCATCGACTGCGCGTGCGGGAAGCCGCTCGCGCCCGCCACCTTGTGCCACGGATTGCTGTCGTTGAGCATGCGGTCGAACGTGAAGACGACGTCGTCGGCGTTCAGCGCGCGGGTGGGCTTGAAGTAGTCGGTGGTCTGGAACTGCACGTTCGGGCGCAGATGGAACGTGTAGGTGAGGCCGTCGGCGCTCACGTCCCATTTGTCGGCCAGCGCGGGCACGACTTTCTTCGCGGCCTCGTCGTACGAGACCAGTGAGTTGAAGATCACGTCGGCCGACGCATTGGTCGTCACGAGCGAATTGAACTGCACGACATCGAAGCCGTCGGGGCTCGACTCGGTACAGACGGTCAGCGGTTTGGCGAGCACGAGCGCGGGCGCCGTGAACAGTACGGCGGCTGCGAGCAGTTTGAAGCGCATAGGATCTCCCATAACAAGCGCAGTCAGGCAGTGCGTCTGGTTGTGTGGTTATGTTCCGTTGACGGGTGGCGACCGGTCTGGCCGTCGTCTTTATTGTGATACGTTTCCGGCGCTGGCGCATGCTTTGGCTGCTGCGCTACATGCACGTCCTCGCCTTCGCGAAAGCTTATCGAAGGGTGGTTGCGGCGACAACAATTTAATCCGCATATCCATATGGGCTGAGGGTGTTGCTGCTCATGACGCCGCTCATGATGCCGCCGCGCGCTGCATCAGGTAACCGATGCCTTCGATCGCGCGCACGCCGTACCACGACACCAACTCCCCATCGATCAACTCGATGCGCTTGCCGGCCAGACGCGGGTCACGCTTCAGCGTGTCGCCATGCGCTTGTGTGAAGCGATAGGGCTCGCTGGAGAGCAGTATGCGATCGACGCCGGCAAGCCACGGCGCGCGGTCGAAGTCGAGCACGGGATAACGAGCAGCACCGGTCGCGCCGCCTTCCACGTCGGGTAGCGTCTGCCAGTTCACGAGCCTCAGCATCGAGGCGATATAGGTATCGCGCGCTACCGTCATCCATGGCTCGCGCCAGATCAGATACAACACGTTTTGCTTGGGAAACACCTGCGCCGCGGCCTCGTGCAGACGTATTTCGAGCGCCTCGCTCAGGCGCTGAGCTTCCTGCTCGCGGTCGAAGATCACGCCCAGCAACGCGTACAGCGAGAGATTGTCCTGCGGCGTCTGTGGATGGGTCACGACGATATGCGGCACGAACGCACGCAATTGCTCGACGGTATCGCGCTCGTTTTCGTCGATATTGACGATCAGATGGGTGGGGCGCAAAGCACGGATCGCATCGACATTCACAGCCTTGGTGCCGCCGACCTTGCGCACCTGCCGGACCTTGTCGTGGGGATGCACGCAAAAACCGGTGCGTCCGACAATCTGCCTGTCGAGCCCCAGAGCGAACAGCAACTCGGTGATGCTTGGCACCAGCGAGACGATGCGGGCACCTGCGCCCCCAATTTCGTGCGCGACGCCGGCTGCATCGACCGCACGAGGCTGCATGACTTACTCGGTGGCGGCGCGCGGTTTGCGCGGCGCGCGTTCGAAGGCCCGGTCGTAGAGCCAGCGCGGCAGCACGTGCAGCAGCATGGCCACGATGCGCATCTGCCATGGAAACACGGCAAACGCGGTTTGACGCTCGACCGCCCCGGCGACCTTCACCGCGAAGCGGTCGGCGTCCATCAGGAACGGCATGGTGTAGGGATTGTGCTCGGTCATCGGCGTGCGAATATAGCCGGGGGCGATCGTGACCACGCCGACGCCAAGCGGCCGCATCTCGACGCGCAACGCTTCCAGATACTTGAGCGCCGCCGACTTAGACGCGCTGTACGCGCCCGACCCCGGCAAGCCACGTACGCTGGCCACGCTGGCGATCCCGACCAGCGTGCCTTTCTTCGCCGCGACCATCGCGGCGGCGAACGGCTCGAAGGTGGCGACCATGCCGAAATAGTTGATATCCATCACTTCGCGGAACGTGCGCAGATCGCCGTGCCCGGTGAGCGCACCGCGACTGATGCCGGCATTGGCGATCACGACGTCCGGCAAGCCGTGCTGCGCGATGAATTGCTCGGCCGCTTCGGCGAGCGCCTCGGCGTCACGGACGTCGACGGAATAGGTAGAGATGGAATTCTGCGGATGGGACTGCTGGAAAGCGGTGAGAGCGTCGCCGCGGCGGGCGACCAGGCCGAGAATCGCGCCGCGCCGCGCATATTCGGCGGCGAGCGCGAGGCCGATGCCACTCGAGGCGCCGGTAATGAAGACCTTCAGGGGGGAGCTCATTCCGGCGCCTTCGACATCACATCTTCTTGGCGCGGACCTGCTGCACCAGATAGTCGAGCACCTGGATCGTGCCCGGCAGGCTGTTGGTCGCAGCCGGGCCGGTTTCATACTTGCCTTGCACGGCCAGCGTCGGCACGCCGTCGATCTTGTAGTCGTCCATCAACTTCTTGTCTTTTTGCAGCGCGCTTTGCGTCGAGAACGAGTTGTACGCGTCCATGTACTTCTTCGGATCGACGCCGTTCTTCGCGAGGAACTTGGCTTGGTCTTCCGGCGTCAGCAGGTAGTTCTTGTTGACGTGGATTTCATTGAAGACCTTCGGCGTGAGTTGCGTGGCGAGGCCGAGTGCGTCAAGCGCGTGGTACATCTTCGAGTGCGGAATGAAGTCGTCGCGGAAGGCAACCGGCACGCGCTTGAACACCACGTCCGGACCTTGCTTTTTCACCCATGCTTCGAGGTACGGGTTGAATTCATTGCAGTGCGGGCAGCCGTACCAGAAGAATTCGGTCACTTCGATCTTGCCGGCCGGCACGTCCGTAGGTTGCGGCGTGGACAGCACGGTGTAGTCCTTGCCGGAAACCGGTGCGGCCGGCGATGCATGCGCCGTGGCGGCAACCAGGCCCAGCGAGAGGAACAGAATGCTCAGCAGTTTTTTCATGTTGTGATAACCCAAGTAGGCGGTAAAACGGTGGCGCCACGCAAATGCCCGTCACCGTTTTTAATGTCGGCGTTAGACGCTCTAGTCGTCCGTTGTGCTTGTCGGTTGTGTTTGCCGGTTGAGCTTGTGACTCGCGCCGCACGCCGATAGTTCGGCGGCGGCGCGTTCCGGTAAATCACGGTTTGTTTATTGTTGGCTTATTGCTTCGTAAAGCGGATCACGGCTGTATCCACGCCCGCGTCGGACAGACGCTGACGGCTCGAATTCATGTCCTCGAACTTCGAGAACGGGCCGATCCGCACACGGTAGTACGTCACGCCGCCTGCATCGCGCTGCGTGACCTTCGATTCAAAGCCCTGGAAGGCGAGCCGCGCGCGCTGCTGCTCGGCGTCGGCCGAGGTCTTGTAGGCGCCTACTTGCAGGAAGTAACCGGTGTTCGCGTCGCCCGCTGTCGGCGCCGCGCCTGAACCCGGCTTGGCGTTGGCAGCCGTGGCGGACGACGTACCCTTCGGCGCGGAGCCTGCCGCGGTGGCGGCCGGTGCGCTTGCACCTTGCGGCTTTTTCACCGTACCGGTGGCCGTGCCGTTGCCGTTATCCTGCGCGGGTTTCGGTGCGACTGCCGTGCCGTTCGCATTGCCATTCGACGGCGGCACTTCAACGATCTGCGGCTCTTCCAGCATGCCCGACTGCGTCTGCGCATTGGTCTGCCCCGGCGCGGTGTTCGGCGGCGCCGGTTGCGCGGCTTGCGGCACCGGCTGGCCCGGCGTCTTGCCTTGCAGCGGACGGTTCGGGTCGTATTGCTGCGCCTGGCTCGCGCCGGTATCGGGCGCCGCGGGCGGCGCGACCTTCGAGACGAACGGCGTAGGCGCACGGGTGATATACAGCGCCACCACTACCGCGATCGCGAGACCGACGATCAGGCCTAGCACGATGCCGAGAAAAGTCCCCCCGGTTTGTTTCGATTGCGATTGCTTTGTTGTGCGGCGTGGTTTTGCCATCGTATGAATCACCTGCAAAAAGAATCCTGGAACGGCCGTCGATTATAACGACGGCCGCATGCATGTTGCGCCGGAGGACTTACATCTTGACGGGAGCGGAGACGCCGATCGTCGCGAGACCGTTGGCCAGCACCTGACGTGTGGCCGCAAGCAGCGCGACGCGTGCATTGCGCTCGGCAGCGTCGTCGACCAGCACGCGTTCGGCTCTGTCATTGTAGAACGAGTGGAATTCCCCGGCGAGGTCGCGCAGATAGAACGCGACCGCGTGCGGCGCGAGCTCGCCGGCGGCATGCTCCAGCATGTCCGGGAATTCGGCGAGCTTGTTCAGCAAGGCCATGGCGCGTTCGCTGGTGAGCGGCGACACGTCCACTGCGGCCAGCGTGCTTTCGTCCGTGTTGTAGCGCGCCTTGCATTCCGCGATGACCGAGCAGATCCGCGCGTGCGCATACTGCACGTAGTGCACCGGATTTTCGTCGTTCTGTTTCAACGCCAGGTCGATGTCGAACACGAATTCCGTATCGGCCTTGCGCGAGATCAGGAAGAAGCGCACGGCGTCGCGGCCGCGGCGAATCGTCTCTTCGTCGATCAGGTCGACGGCGGCTTCCGAACCCGGCGTCGCGCCGCCCGACCATTCGATCAGATCACGCACGGTCACATAGCTGCCCGCGCGCTTCGAGATCTTCACCTCTTCACCGTTGCGCATCACCGTGACCATCTTGTGCAGGATGTAGTCGGGATAGCCCTTCGGAATGCCGATGCCGAGACCTTGCAGGCCGGCGCGCACCCGCGCGATCGTCCCGTGGTGGTCCGAGCCCTGAATGTTGATGACCTTGGTGAAGCCGCGTTCCCACTTGGCGACGTGGTAGGCGACGTCCGGCACGAAGTACGTGTAGGTGCCGTCGGTCTTGCGCATCACGCGGTCTTTGTCGTCGCCGTCGTCGGTGGTGCGCAGCCACAGCGCGCCTTCCTGTTCGTAGGTTTTGCCGGCGGCGATCAGCGCCGCGACGGTCTTCTCGACCCGGCCTTCCTTGTACAGCGATGACTCCAGATAGTACTCGTCGAACTTCACGCCGAAGGCCTGCAAGTCCATGTCCTGCTCGCGGCGCAGGTAGGCGACCGCGAAGCGGCGGATCGCTTCGAGGTCTTCGACGTCGGCCGCGCCCGTGACGGGTTCGCCGTCGCTCGCGGCAACCGTGACGCCGTTCAGATAGTCTTTGGCGATGTCGGCGATGTACTCGCCGTTGTACGCCGAGGCGGGCCAGCCTTCATCGCCCGGGGCGAGGCCGCGGGCGCGCGCCTGGGTCGACAGGGCGAGCGTCTGGATCTGCACGCCGGCGTCGTTGTAGTAGAACTCGCGGTGCACGTCCCAGCCTTGCGAGGCCAGCACGTTCGAGAGCGCGTCGCCGAGTGCGGCCTGGCGGCCGTGGCCGACGTGCAGCGGGCCGGTCGGGTTGGCCGAGACGAATTCGATCAGCACATGCTTGCCGGCTTCGCGCTGCGAACGGCCGAAGGCGTCCTTTTCAGCGAACACCGCGGCGATCACGGCCTGCTTGGCGGCGGCCGCGAGGCGCAGGTTGATGAAGCCGGGGCCAGCCACTTCGGCGGCTTCCACGAGACCCTTGGCTTGCGGTTGCGCGAGCAGCGCGTCGACAATCTGTTGCGCCAGCTGGCGCGGGTTGGCGCGCAGCGGCTTGGCGAGTTGCATCGCCACATTGCAGGCGACGTCGCCGTGCGCGGCGACCTTGGGACGCTCCAGCGTGATCGTGGGCGACACGAAGGCGGCTTCGCTCGCGCCCTGGGTTGCGTCAGCAACCTGCTTCACCGTGTCGGCGAGCAGGGTTTCGAGGGTATGTTTATGTGCAGGCAGCATGCTTGTTGCGAGTCCAGTGAGGCAATCCGGTGATGCGGAAGAAGCGGCGGCCGCGCGCGAGGCGCAGCCGATTCGTCAGAAGCGTGGAAAGCGGCGCTGCACCGGCCGGGATGCGCCGGGCACGTCGGGGCGTCATCGGGCACGTGGCGTGCAACGCGTCTGGCGCGGTGTGCGGCGCGCTTTTCCGTCCAGACGGATTTTAGCAGGTGCTAATATGTTCAATGAGATGCCCACCAAGGGCCGTGGCCGCCGTGCCTGATCGGCGTGTCAACGTAACGCGCGCCGACGGTCGGCTTACAGCCGTTCGCGCGTCAATCCAACATAACGAAAAAGGGAACAGTCATGCTGATTACTTTCAAATGTCGCGCCGCGCCGGACGTGATGATGCTGGAAAATCTCGCTCAGTACCTGGTCGGCATTGTCGGCAAGCGTCTGGGTGAGCGTGGTGTCATCACCCACGACGAACTGAGCGTCGCGATCACGAAACTCGAATCGGCGATCAGCGTCGACAAACAGGAACGTGCCGAGCACGACGGCCATTTTCACGAAGGCGAAGACGGCCACGAGCATCATGAGATCCCGCCGGGACTCGCCCAGCGTGCGTATCCGTTCCTCGACATGCTGCGCGCCGCGCAGAAGGAAAACGCGGATATCGTCTGGGGTATCTGATCCCGCGGCGGTCCGCTGGCGGTGGAGTTCGCCGCGCTCGCGGCGCTGGTCGTGACGTGTCAATGAAAAGAGCCCGCATCTGCGGGCTCTTTGTTTTTCACGGGTCTTGCGGCCCGCCTGCCGAAACGGCTTACTGGCTGGCGGCGTCCGCCGGGGCAGCCGCCGGTGCCGACGCACCCTTCTTGGCTTTTTGCTTCTTGGGCTTCTTGACGTGCTTCACGGTGGGCGGCGAATACGAACTGACCGCGCTGGAGCCGGCCGGAGCGGCGGGCTGGGCCAGCGCCACCGAGGCGCCTGCGGCGAGCGAAACAGCAGTCAATAACAGCGTCAGCTTCTTCATACGATTTTCTCCGTTGACGATTGCAATTTGATAAGCCGACGCGTTTTGGCCGCGTCTGGCGGGTTGATGCCGTTTCAGTCTACAAAGCCGAAAATTACACTGCCGCAAATATTCAGCCTAGCGTGCCCGATATAGTAGGTCGCCCGCCCCGCAAGGCTTACAGCAAAGGCGCGAGCGCCCGCTCAGCGTCTGTTTTCGACAACGACATGCGTTTTGCGTAGTCTTCCAGCTGGTCCTGGCCGATCTTGCCAACCGAGAAATAGGTGCTGTCCGGGTGCGCCAGATAGAAGCCGGAGACGCTGGCCGCCGGCAGCATGGCCAGCGATTCGGTCACGCTCATGCCGATTTCAGTGGCTTGCAGCACGTCGAACATGTCGCGTTTCACGAGGTGGTCCGGACAGGCCGGGTAGCCCGGCGCCGGGCGGATGCCGTGGTACTTTTCGGCGATCAGGTCTTCGTTGGAAAGGGTTTCGGCGTTCGCGTAGCCCCACAGGTCGCGCCGCACGCGGGCATGCAGTCCTTCAGCGAAGGCTTCGGCGAAGCGGTCGGCGAGCGCTTTGAGCATGATCGCGCTGTAGTCGTCGTGATCCTTTTCGAACTGCTTTTCCTTCACGTCCACACCCAGACCCGCCGTGACCGCGAACATGCCGATATAGTCGGCCACGCCCGAGTCCTTCGGCGCGATAAAGTCGGCCAGCGACCGGTTCGGGCGCATCACGCCGTCCACCACTGGCCGCACGCTTTGCTGGCGCAGGTTACGCCACGTGAGCGCGACTTCCGAGCGCGATTCGTCCGTGTAGATTTCGATGTCGTCGTCGTTCACCGTGTTGGCCGGCAGCAGCGCGATCACGCCGTTGGCCTGCAGCCAGCGGCCCTGAATCAGGCGCGCGAGCATCGACTTGCCGTCCGAGAACACGCGGCGGGCCGATTCGCCGACGATCTCGTCGTTCAGGATCGCCGGATACGGGCCGGCCAGGTCCCAGGTCTGGAAGAACGGACCCCAGTCGATGTAGTTCGCCAGCTCGTTCAGATCGTAGTTCTTGAACACGCGGCGGCCGATGAACTTCGGCTTGACCGGCTTGTAGCCGGCCCAATCGACCTTGGTCTTGTTCGCGCGGGCTTCGGCGAGCGTGACCATGGGCAGCGCTTTCTTGTTGGCGTGCTGGTCACGGATGCGGTCGTAGTCGGCTTTGAGGTCGTCGACGTATTTCGCTGCGCCTTCATCGGACAGCAGGCTCGACGCCACGGAGACTGAGCGGGAAGCGTCCGGCACATACACCACCGGTCCCTCATAGTGCGGCGCGATCTTGACCGCGGTGTGCACGCGCGAGGTAGTTGCGCCGCCGATCAACAGCGGAATCTTCTTGATGCGGAAGTAGTCGTCGCGTTGCATTTCCGAGGCGACGTAGGCCATCTCTTCGAGGCTAGGCGTAATCAGTCCGGACAAGCCGATGATGTCCGCGCCTTCAACCTTCGCCTTGGCGAGAATGTCGTTGCACGACACCATCACGCCCATGTTGACCACTTCGAAGTTATTGCACTGAAGCACCACCGAGACGATGTTCTTGCCGATGTCGTGCACGTCGCCCTTCACCGTAGCGATGACGATCTTGCCCTTCGCGCGCACATCGGCGCCGGCTTCGGCCATCAGCTTCTTTTCTTCTTCGATGTACGGGATCAGATGCGCGACCGCCTGCTTCATCACGCGCGCCGACTTCACGACCTGCGGCAGGAACATCTTGCCCTGACCGAACAGGTCGCCGACGATGTTCATGCCATCCATCAGCGGGCCTTCGATCACATTGATCGGACGACCGCCGGCTGCGGCGATTTTCGCGCGCACTTCCTCGGTATCTTCGACGATGAAGTTGGTGATGCCGTGTACCAGCGCATGCGACAGACGCTTCTCGACGGGCTGATTGCGCCACTCGAGGTTCTCTTCCTTCTTCGCGGCGCCGGTCTTGAACTTGTCGGCGATTTCCAGCAAACGATCGGTGCCGTCTTCACGGCGGTTCAGCACGACGTCTTCAACCCGCTCGCGCAACTCCGGGTCGAGGTCGGCATACACGCCGAGCTGACCCGCGTTGACGATGCCCATGTCCATCCCCGCCTGAATCGCGTGATAGAGGAACACGGTGTGGATCGCTTCGCGCACCGGATCGTTGCCGCGGAACGAGAACGACACGTTCGACACGCCGCCGCTGATCTTTGCGTAGGGCAGGTTTTCCTTGATCCAGCGCGTGGCGTTGATGAAGTCGACGGCGTAGTTGTTGTGCTCTTCGATGCCGGTCGCAATCGCGAAGATGTTCGGATCGAAGATGATGTCTTCCGGCGGGAAGCCGACTTCGTTCACGAGGAAGTCGTAGGAGCGTTTGCAGATCTGCGTCTTGCGTTCGAACGTATCGGCCTGGCCTTGCTCGTCGAACGCCATCACGACCGCAGCCGCGCCGTAACGGCGAATCAGGTTCGCGTGGTGACGGAACGCTTCTTCGCCTTCCTTTAGCGAGATCGAATTGACGATTGCCTTGCCTTGCACACATTTCAGACCGGCTTCGATCACGTCCCACTTCGACGAGTCGATCATGATCGGCACGCGCGCGATGTCCGGTTCCGAGGCGATCAGATTCATGAAGCGGACCATCGCCGCTTTCGAATCGAGCATCGCCTCGTCCATGTTGACGTCGATGATCTGCGCGCCGTTTTCGACCTGCTGCCGCGCGACTGCGATTGCGTCGTCGAACTGGTCGTTCAGGATCATTCGCGCGAACGCCTTCGAGCCGGTCACGTTGGTGCGTTCACCGACGTTGATGAAGAGCGTCCCGGTCGTGACGTTGAACGGCTCGAGGCCGGAAAGGCGCATGGTGTGATCGGTCATGGCGTAGGTGCGGTTCGGTTGCGTGCGATTACTTGCGTCGGGTTCGATAGCGGACGTGCGGCGGATCAGGATCGAGCCGCCGGACTCAGGCTGCGTCGCGGTATTGCGTCGGCCATTGGCGCGGCTTCACTTCAGCCAGCGCTTTGGCAATCGCCGCAATATGCTCCGGCGTCGTGCCGCAGCAGCCGCCGGCGATATTCACGAGGCCTGCCTGAGCGAACTCCTTCAGCAATCCCGATGTATCGGCCGGCAATTCGTCGAAGCCCGTATCGCTCATCGGATTCGGCAAACCGGCGTTCGGATAGCACGACACGTAGGTGTCGCACAGTTTCGCCAGTTCGGCGATGTACGGGCGCATCAGCGCCGCGCCCAACGCGCAGTTCAAGCCGAAGGTGAGCGGCTTGGCGTGACGCAGCGAGTTCCAGAAGGCCTCAACGGTTTGTCCCGAGAGAATCCGGCCCGATGCATCCGTGACGGTGCCCGAAATCATGATCGGCAGACGCTCGCCGGTGTCTTCGAACAGCTCGTCCAGTGCGAACAGCGCGGCTTTCGCGTTGAGCGTGTCAAAGATGGTTTCGACGAGGAACAGATCGCAGCCGCCGTCGAGCAAAGCCTTTGCCTGCTGGTAATACGCCGTGCGCAGTTCGTCGAACGTCACGTTGCGTGCGCCCGGATCGTTCACGTCAGGAGAAATGCTCGCTGTTTTCGGCGTCGGTCCGATCGCGCCGGCGACAAAGCGCGGCTTGTCGGGCGTCGAGTATTTGTCGCAGGCGGCGCGTGCCAGCTTCGCCGATTCGAGATTCATCTCGATGGCGAGGTCTTCCATTCCGTAGTCGGCTTGCGCAACCGTGGTCGCACCGAACGTGTTGGTTTCGATGATATCCGCGCCCGCCGCGAGGTACTGCTCGTGAATCTCGCCAATGATCTGCGGCTGCGTAATCGACAGCAACTCGTTGTTGCCCTTGATGTCGCGCCCGTAGTCCTTGAAGCGCTCGCCACGATAGCGGGCTTCGTCGAGCTTGTAGCGCTGGATCATCGTGCCCATTGCGCCGTCCAGAATCAGGATGCGCGACTTGAGCAGCGCGGGCAGCGCCGTGCCGCGCGTGTAGGCGGCGTCGGGACGGACGAGCGTGGCGGATTGAGCAGGCTGATTCATGGCGGACGAGGGCTTGCGCCGACTTTTTCGGGAAACCTGTCATTGTAGCCGCTGTGGGGCGGTCCCGCCCGGCGCGCGCTCAGCAGGCGGATGCGCGTGCCGCGGCAACGGTGGCCGGGGCTGTGGCCGCAGCGGAAACAAACAGAGGAAATGACAAAGGAAACTACAAGGGAAACAAAACGGCCCAGTCAGGTGAAAGCCTGCTGGGCCGCGTTACGTCAACTGACCGCCTTATAAAGGCCGTCGGCTAAGCCGGTCGGCGCGGTCGATATATGTCGCCAAACCGTTACGTTCAACCCTTCAGTTAGTGAAGAATCACCGGTTGATGCATCAGGCTGTCGAATTGCCCGAGGAATTCGTCTACCTCATCCAGCGACGGTTCCTCTTCGATCAGCTTTTGCACATGCTCGCGGAAACGCGCTGCCATTGCACCATCAATGTAGATTTCGCGCTGCATGTTCTTGTCGACGATCTCGTAGCCGCCTGATTTCATGGCCAGCGGGCCTTCCTGCGGCGGAAACTCGACGACACAATAGTTGGGGCTGTTATAGATCATTTGCATGGCGACACTCCTTATTTCCGTTGGCTCCTGGCCATTCCTGCGCCATAGGTGGAGCTTGTGGTGTGGAATTCAAGGGGTGGGTCCGGATTGACGCTTGTACAGTTCCGAACCTACCGGTTAGACCGGCTTTCCAAGAAACGTTTCAAGCAGTGCAGCAAAACGGTGAGATTGCTCGATGGGCGCGAGATGAGCGGCATCGAGTAGTTCGAACTGCGCGCCTTGGATGGCGTCTGCTATTGCCTGCGTAGCAGCAGGTAGCGTGCCCGTGTCATGGCGGCCTCCCACGGCCAACGTCGGGCAACGAATTGTTCCCAGCTTACCGCGTAGATCGAAATCGCGCAGGGCTTCGCACGCCATGGCGTAGCCTTCTGGCAACGTATGGCTCAGGACGTCGCGAATTTGCTCGACGGCTTCGGGATGTGCTGCCTGGAAATCGGGCGTCAGCCAGCGGCTCAATGTCGCTGGCACGAGGGACGCCATGCCCTCCGTGCGCGCCGTTGCCGCACGTTGATCCCATATCGCGCGGCCTTCGGGCGGCGTGCCGCTCGTGGTGTCGGCAGCGGTCAGCGTGTCGACGCGCGACGGGTAGTCCAGCGTGAATTGCTGCGCGATCATGCCGCCCATCGACATGCCGACGAGATGCGTGGTGGGTGCGCCGAGCGCATCGAGCAGCGCGGCGAGATCGCGGGACAGATCGGCGACGCTGAATGGTTCGCTCGATACCGCGGTCTTGCCGTGGCCGCGCAGGTCGTAGCGCAGCACGGTGTACTCGTCGCGGAAATAGCCGGCGAGTTGATCCCAGACAGACAGATCGCCGCCGAGCTGATGAATGAACGTCAGCCACGGGCCGCCGCCCTCATTGCTCAGGACATAGCGCGTCTCGATACCGTTGATTTTCACTTGCATGCAGGCTCCTTGAAGGGAACGCGGTGGAAAGAGCCGTTTGCGCGCTTCTCCCGCCTTCACTATACCTACGTGGCGGCCGCGCGAACGGTTGCGGTTCACGTGCGAGTGAGCCGCGTCGCGGAAGTTTCAACGATCTGTTCGAGACCCTGCTCGGGTTCAGGGTTTTTCGGGCGCGTTGCCGGGCACGGTCGTATCGACCGAGGGGGTAGTTTCGGGCGTTGGTGCGGGTGGGTTGGCGGGTGATTGGTTTGCCGAATTGTCAGGCGAGGTATTGCCGGCGCCGCTGGTGCCATTAGAACCACTCGTGCTGTCAACGCTGCTGCCCGTACCGTCCGCATTGAGCTTGCCGCGCCACACCAGTTCGAATTGCGTGCCATTCGGCTCGGTCTGCATGATTCGCGCGGGCAGCCAGCCAAGCGAAGGCGCGAGCCAAACGTCGATGCGGCGCAGATCGCCGTCATGGCGAGGCAAGCGTTTGAAGTGGCGCGTCTCGAGGTAGCCCTGCGCGGTGCGGATGGTTTCGTCGCCGATCGTCTCGACTGGCCAGTTCTCGCCGCTGTTGTTATCGACCACAAAGAATTGCCGCGTCACGCCCGGCTTATAGGCGGCCGGGTCGCCGCGCACGAGGCTGGCGAGTTGCATCACCATGCTGAAACGGTCTTGCGCGCCGTCGGGCAGCGGCAGCGTGGTCGGGGTACGCGTGAAGGCGATATTTTTGTCGGTCCGATTGAAGATCGCCACGTCTTCCGGACGACGGCCGCGCTTTTCGATGTATTGATCCGGCGCGAGGCCGAATGCGTCGATGCGGCCATGACTCGAATACACGAATGTGCCGACGAACGGCAACGGCACGGAGACGACCATCTCGTAACTCTGTGCGTTGCTGGTCCAGTGGATGGTGCCCGGCTGGTTACGCACGCCGTTGTAGAACGTGTCGTACTGCAGTTCACCGGATGGCGGAACGGAGAACTTCACGCCCGCGGCAGCTTGAGGCGCGCTCGCAGCGGCGGGGGCGCTGGCCGTGCCGGCGGCGGTTGCGCCCGCCTTGGCGTTGGCATCGGGGTGACTCGCTGCAGCCGATGCGCTCGCCGCGGCATCCGACGCGGCCGCGACCGCGGGTGCCTGCTTTGCCGGTTGCGTTGCCGTCAATACGTGTTCGCGCGGCTTGCTTGCGACGGCCTTGTGCGTCGGAGCCGGCGTTGCTGCTTGCTGCGTGTCGGTAGCGGGTTTGCGTTCGATACGCTCGGGTGTCAGCAGTGCAACTTGCACGGGGACACGTTCGTTGTCTGATGGATTCAGCGACGCGCGGTTGCGCTCGACCCATTGCGCCGCAATCCAGTGCAGAACGGCCACCGCCAGCAGAACCGCAAGCCATCGCCCCACCCGCAAACCGGCGCGCGGCCCGACGGGCGGCGTGCGATCAGAGCGTTGTGCGGTGGAAGGTGAGGACATAGGCGAATCGTCAGCGTGGCGTCGCACTATACCCGAGCTCATACGAGAGCTTTTGCGCACATTCGCGCAGCGCCGTATCGATCTCGCCGCCCCAGCGGATATCGAATGCACCCTCATGACCGAGCGCGACCAGGCCCAGCGCGAGATCACCGGTCGAGTCGAAGACCGGCATGCAGAACGCGTGGATGGTGGGCAGCAACATGCCTTCCACACGCGCTGCTTCGTGCTGCCGCACCTCCGTCAGCGCCCGTTCGACCTCGTCCCGCGTGCGCGGCCCGCCCATGTGCGACGAGCGGCGTGAATCGGCCAGTTCGCGCTCCAGCATCGCTGCGGTCTTGCTCGACGGCAGATAGGCGGCAAACAGCAGGCCGGTGGCGGAACTGAGCAGCGGCATCACGTCGCCGAGCTTGAGCGAGGCCTTGGCCGGATGACTCGATTCCATCCAGTGGACCATCGTCGGCCCCTGATTGCCCCACACCGCGATGCCCACGGTCAGATCGAGCCGGTCGCGCAGTTCGGCAAGCGCAATGCGCGCGAGCTTCACGCCGTCGACGCGCGCAAGCCGCGCGAGCCCCAATTGCAACGCAAAGCCGCCCAGTTCGTAGCGGCCCGACAGCGGATCCTGCGCCACCACGCCGAGGCGCAGGAAGCTCACCAGATAGCGGTGCGCTTTCGCCGGGCTCATACCGGCACGCTGCGCCAGATCGCGCAGCATCATCGCGCGCGGTTCGTGGGTGAGCACCTCGAGCAATCTGAAACCGACTTCGATCGACTGGATGCCCGAGCGCAGTTTTTCCTCGCCGGTTTCGACGCTTTCGTCGTCGGATTCGGGCGCGTCGAGCGGCTCCTGCGGTTCAGCGGAAGCGGAGTCGGTATCGGTGCGGATCGCGCCGGAGCGGGCAATTGGAGGCATGAGCGAGGCGCATCGAGCGCGTTCAAAAGACAGTGAGAGAGGCGTTAGACGCAAGGGCGCTTGGGCCGCGCCGATTCACCATCGTAGAATAGATTCCTTCTATCGTCACTAACGGTTCACTCCCCTATGAAACTTGCCACGCTGAAGGACGGCACGCGCGACGGTCAGCTGATCGTCGTGTCCCGCGACCTGCATACCGCGGCCGTCGCCGACGCGATCGCGCCCACCATGCAGCGCGTGCTCGACGACTGGGCCTTCTACGCGCCGCAATTGCAGGATCTGTACGACGCGCTCAACCAGGGCCGGGCGCGCAACACCTTCCCGTTCGACGCCAAAGAATGCATGGCGCCGCTGCCGCGAGCGTTCCAGTGGGCCGACGGTTCGTCGTACGTGAATCATGTGGAGCTGGTGCGCCGCGCGCGTGGCGCGGAAATGCCGCCGGAATTCTGGACCGATCCGCTGATGTACCAGGGCGGCAGCGACGACTTCATCGGCCCGAAAGACGATGTGCTGTGCGCCTCTGAAGAATTCGGTATCGACTTCGAAGCGGAAGTCGCCGTGATCACCACCGACGTGCCGATGGGCGCCACGCCCGACCAGGCGCTCAGGAGCGTACGTCTGGTGACGCTCGTCAACGACGTCTCGCTGCGCAATCTGATCCCCGCCGAACTCGCGAAGGGCTTCGGCTTTTTCCAGAGCAAGCCGGCCACGTCGTTTGCGCCGGTCGCGGTGACGCCGGATGAACTCGGCGAAAGCTGGCGCGAAGGGCGCCTGCATCGGCCGATGATCGTGCACTGGAACAACAAGAAGGTCGGCCAGCCCGATGCCGGCACCGACATGGTGTTCCATTTCGGCCAACTGATCTCGCACGCGGCGAAAACGCGCAACCTTCGCGCCGGTGCGATTGTCGGCTCGGGCACGGTGTCGAACAAGGACGCTAAGCGCGGCTATTGCTGTATCGCTGAAAAGCGCTGCCTCGAGACCATCGAGCACGGCGCGCCGCAAACCGAGTTCATGAAGTTTGGCGATACCGTGAAGATCGAGATGTTCGACGAAGCCGGCAAGTCGATTTTCGGTTCAATCGATCAGGGCATCGCGCCGCTGGATTGATGCGCCGGTTTGGTGCGGACCGCGGCAATCAGGACCGCGCCGCGTGCGCTTCATTGCTTACGAAAGGGTTTCGCCCGATGCCGCCGTCACGACGCGCCGCTACACTGACTGGCGCGGCGGCGGCCCCGGGATAGCGGCTGTCCGTTGATCGCGAAACCAATGCAAAACCATCGCGAAGCCGCACGTGAGCAGGACATAAGCAACACATAAGTAACACCCAAGCAGCACATCGGCGCTACATCAAAACGAAAAACCGAGGTGAGGAGACAGCATGCCGCGATTTGAAACCACCGAACGAGGAATCCAGGGCGCTCGCGCATTGAGCGTACGCGCAACACCATCGTGTCGCGGACTCGCCCGTCTTGCCGCCGCGCTGTGTGCCGCGTTGCCCGCCATCGCCATTGCGCAGGTGAAGATCGGCCTCGTGCTGTCGCTGACCGGGCCGGCCGCTTCGCTCGGTATTCCCGCGCGCGACACAGTCACACTGCTGCCTAAACAGATCGGCGGTCAGAGCGTCGAATACATCGTGCTCGACGACGCGTCCGACACCACGCAGGCCGTGCAGGACACCAAGAAGCTGATCTCCGAGAATCACGTCGACGCGATCATCGGCTCGTCGATCACGCCGAATTCGCTCGCGATGATCGACGTGGTTGCCGATGGTGAAACACCCATGATCTCGCTGGCCTCGTCGGCGAAAATCATCGACCCTGTGGATGCGAAACGCCACTGGGTATTCAAGACCCCGCAGACCGATGCGATGATGGCCTCGGCGATTGCCGCTCACGCCAGTACGCATGGCGTCAAAACGATCGCGTTCATCGGCCAGGCCGACGCGCTCGGCGAAACCTTCTACACCGAAGTCGCGAAGTTCGCGCAACTGCATCACATCAACGTGGTGGCGAGCGAGCGCTTCAATCGCACCGATCCGAGCGTGACCGGCCAGGTTCTGAAGATTCTCGCGACCCATCCGGATGCAGTGGTGGTCGGCGCGGCCGGCACGCCCGCCGCGCTGCCGCCGAAGACCCTCAGGGAACGCGGCTACAAAGGGCTCATCTATCACAATCATGGCGTGGGCAATAACGACTTCCTGCGGGTGTGCGGCGCCGACTGCAACGGCACGTTCCTGCCCGCGAGCCCGGTGCTGGTCGCCGCGCAATTGCCGGCGGACCATCCGGCCAAACGTCTCGCGCTCGACTACATCGCGCGCTTCGAGGCGTTGCGTGGACCGGGCAGCGTGTCGGCGTTCGGCTCGTACACGTGGGACGCCGGCATGCTGCTCAGTAACGCGGTACCGATCGCGCTCAAGGTGGCCGCCCCCGGCACGCCGGAATTTCGCGGTGCGTTACGCGATGCGCTCGAAGCGACGCGTGGTCTTGCGGATACCAACGGCGTGGTCAACATGAGCGCCACTGATCATCTCGGACTCGATCAACGGGCGCGTGTAATGGTCGAGATCATGAATGCGAAGTGGGTTTATCAGCCGCATTGAAATTTTGCTGGGTTTGCGCGGATCTAGCGCGGAATATGGCAAATGTGCCCTTAGCTTAGGGCGGTGGTTTCAACCGACATACCGATAGACGGATTGCTCATCATGTCTCAGGCACCACACAGTAACGACGCGTTTTACGCGCACTACCACTCGCTGCAATTGCACCGCCATCCGCATGGCGTGCTCGAAGTCGTGATGAGCGGCGAGGGTGCGAACAAGAGCGGCCTCGCCACCGCTAACGCGCGGATGCACTTCGAACTCGCTGAAATCTGGCGCGATATCGATCGGGATCCCGACACGCGTGTCGCGATCATTCGCGGCGAGGGTAAGGGCTTTTCGGCCGGTGGCGACCTGCAACTGGTCGAAGACATGGCGACCGATTTCGACGTCCGCGCACGTGTGTGGCGCGAGGCGCGCGACCTGGTCTACAACGTGATCAACTGCAGCAAGCCGATCGTTTCGGCAATGCACGGTCCTGCGGTCGGCGCGGGGCTCGTGGCCGGGCTGCTCGCAGACATCTCGATCGCGACGAAGTCGGCGCGCATTATCGACGGCCATACGCGTTTGGGCGTGGCCGCCGGAGATCACGCGGCCATCGTCTGGCCGCTCCTGTGCGGCATGGCGAAGGCCAAGTATTACCTGCTGCTGTGCGAGCCGGTGAGCGGCGAGGAGGCTGAGCGGATCGGTCTCGTGTCGCTCGCCGTCGACGAAAACGATCTGCGGCCCAAAGCATTCGAAGTCGCTCAAAAACTGGCCAACGGCTCGCAAACGGCGATTCGCTGGACCAAGTACGCGCTGAACAACTGGCTGCGCTCGGCGGGGCCGGCGTTCGATACGTCGCTGGCACTGGAATTCATGGGCTTCGCCGGGCCGGATGTGCGCGAAGGCGTGAACTCGCTGCGTGAGCGGCGTGCGCCGGATTTTGGTGGCGCGGACCCGTGGAATGGGCAGCCGCGGCACACACCTGGCGGCGGCGCATCGGGCGGTGGGCGCTCCTGAAACCGGAGGCCGGCGCATATTGCGCAAAGCCCCGCTGGTCGGCATCTTGAGGTGCTGCGCGAGCGGGGCAAACATGGGGCATGCAGCAGCCCAAACTAAGCGCGATTCGCAGCACCACGCGCGGTATGATCGAATCGGACGCGCGCGGGACGGCGCTATTTCCTTCCCTTTATGCAGCGAGGCGACAAGCATGACTGATACATCTGGCACCACGCCGCCCTTTCCCGGCTTTCCCGGTTTTCCGCCCGCTGAAATGCTCGAACGCATGTGGGGCATGATGCGTCTCTCGCCATTCGGCTCAGCGTTTTCGGGTGCGCAGCCTGGCAGCAACCTCGGGCCGTCGCTGTCGATGATGTCCGACATGATGGCGCCGCTCACCAACGTTGAAGAACTCGATAAGCGCATCACCGATATGCGCGCGGTCGAGCAGTGGCTCAAGCTGAACCTGAACATGCTGCAGTCCGCCATTCAGGCGCTCGAAGTGCAGCGCGCCACGCTCGCGACGCTGCGTGCGTTCGGTGCGTTCGCGCAGTCGTCGATGGCGCAGCCGGCTTCCGCGGCTGCCGCGCCGAGTCCCTCGCCGACCGGCTGGCCGCACCCGGAAGCCTCTGCGGCTTCGGCCAGTGCAAGCTCATCGGCCGCGCCCGAACCGGCAGCCGAAGAAGGCGAAGCCGCCGCGGCACCGCCGTTCGATGCCTCCGGCTGGTGGAATCTGCTGCAATCGCAGTTCAATCAGATTGCCCAGTTTGCGATGACGCAGCCAGGCGCCGCGGCGGAAGGTTCGGTAATGGACTCGCCAGAAGGCGCGGCGAGCGCTTCAGCATCGGCAGGCGAGGCGGCTGACGTGCCGGAGGGAACCGCAGCCAAAAAGCCTGCAGCGAAACGGGCAGCGACGTCGGCTTCAACGGCCGCGAAGCGCGCAGGCAGCGCGAGCGCCGCTCCCCGAGCGACGAAAAAGGACATTTGACGGCGGGAATGAAACGGGTCGGCGCGATCTGTGCGCCGACAGCGTGCGCAGCCGTGCCGACCGGCGGCGCTAACGAAGTGAATTCGCCGCCTGTCATGGTTTTGACCCCGATCGTCCGCCACACTCCGTGAATCGGGCTGTTTATTGAGAGAAGTCAATCAGGCGCGGGAATTGCGTCTGCTAAGGCACGGGAACCGTAAAGTCAGCGTGCTATCATTGTGTAAGCTTCATTTGGCTTTTGGGCGTGCGCTGAAAACAACCCATGCGACCCGTCCTTGCGCCATTCGCCGCCGGTACCACCGGCGCAGAGCTGGACGGTGCGGATTCATCGCAGACTGGCTCGACCTCAGGCATAGGGTATCCCTCACCCACGGTTGGCCGCGCAGCGCGTAACTTCTGGTTAGCAGCGCCGCGCAAACGCCGGACTTCTTTGCTGCCCGGTGCATCTAGGCGGCCGATTACCGCGTAAAATTGAATGCTTGGCCGATAAACGGTGCACAAAACGGTGCGTTTCGTTCGTCATAAGCAAAAGTGCTACACGTAGTAGTTACAGACACAGACAGTATGCGCAGAACAGGGGTGGGACTATGAACACCATGCTTTATCCGGAACTTTATAAATCGCTCGAATCCGTTCGATGGGACATGGAGAAAGACATTCCCTGGGACAAGTTCGATGCATCGCTATTGACCGACGAGCAGGCAGCGACGATCAAGATGAACGCGATCACCGAATGGTCGGCGTTGCCCGCCACGGAAATGTTCCTCCGTGACAACCATCACGACAGCGATTTTTCCGCGTTCATGAGCGTGTGGTTCTTCGAAGAACAGAAGCATTCGCTGGTGCTGATGGAATATCTGCGCCGTTTCAAGCCGGAAATGTGCCCGACCGAAGAAGAACTGCACGCCGTGCGCTTCGAATTCGATCCGGCGCCGCCGCTCGAAACGCTGATGCTGCACTTCTGCGGCGAAATCCGCCTGAATCACTGGTATCGCCGTGCTGCCGAATGGCACACCGAGCCGGTCATCAAGGCCATCTACGAAACCATTTCGCGCGACGAAGCGCGTCATGGCGGCGCATACCTGCGCTACATGAAGAAAGCGATGGTGCAAACCGGCGACATCGCGCGTGCTGCGTTCGCCAAGATCGGCGTCCTGATGGCATCGGCGCGCCGCACGGAAAAGCCGCTGCATCCCACCAACCTGCACGTGAATCAGGCGCTGTTCCCGCGCGACACGATTCAATCGCGTCTGCCGGATCCGGAATGGCTCGAACGCTGGCTCGACGAGCAGATCCGTTTTGACGACGGTTGGGAAAAGAAGGTAGTCGAGCGGATTCTGCATAACCTGTCGATTCTGTTCGAGCGCACGTTCAACACGGCGCAGGAACTGAACCGTTATCGCAAGGAAGTCGTGCTGCGCCTGCAGGCCGATCAGAAATCGGCTGAACAGCCGGCTTGATGGGTTCAGGTTCGCGGTTTTAAAGTTTCAGGAACGGCCCGGCAGGCGTGAGCTTGCTGGGCCGTTTTGCTTCATGCCGTCCGGCGTGTATCGTGGCGGCACTTCTTTTTTCTTTTGCGACTCCGTCATGGCCGCTACTTTTGAACGCAAGATTTTTACGCGCGATGCGCTGGTGAAGCTCCGCGCTTCGATGTCCGCACCGGTTGTATTTACCAATGGTGTGTTCGACATCCTGCATCGCGGGCATGTGACATATCTGGCCGACGCCAAAGCACTCGGCGCTTGCCTGATTGTCGGCGTCAATAGCGATGCCTCTGTGCGCATGCTAGGCAAAGGCGATGACCGGCCGATCAATAACGAGGCTGACCGGATGGCTTTGCTGGCGGCGCTGGAGAGCGTCGATTACGTGGTTTGTTTTGGCGAGAAGACGCCCGTAGAGCTGATTTCGGCGCTGCGTCCGGATGTGCTTGTCAAAGGCGGCGACTACGACATGGATGTGTTGCCGGAGTCGGCTATTGTGCGGGGCTGGGGCGGCAAGGCTTTGGCGATTCCGTTCGAGCATGAACGCTCGACTACCGCGTTATTGAAGAAGGTTCGCGCGCAAGGGTGATCCTTACTGCGGCAGCGCCGATGCCGCGATCGGCGCCGTCGGCGCCGGGCCGCCTACCACGGCCTGGTCGGCGGCTTCGGCTGCCGTGACGGGCCGCACCTTCAACCACTCCGCATGGAGCTGGCGGTTCAGGTGGTTCGGCTCGCGGCCGCCGGCTGTGGGCGTCGGGCCGAATACGCCGCGCATCGCGACGAATGCCAGCATATTGGCAAGAAACAGGATGGCGATCAGCCAGCGCAGCATCGTTAGTATTCCCCGTTAATAAGTTCAGCCGCCGTTCTCGCGCTGCTATCCCGCCGTTGTTCGGAAGGTCGCGGCTCAGGCGTCGCGTTCCATCGCGTGCTCGGCCGCAATCAGCGCAAGCCCCGACAGCACCAGCGAATCGTGGCGAGTATGCGGCACTTTTAGCGCACTTGTCACTTCGTCCACGGCGCCGCCGCTTACCACCAGGCGCACCGGCACCTGCCATTCGTCCTGCAAGTCACGCCACATGCGTTCGATCAGACCGGCTTGCGCCAACGTGCATCCGGCCGACAACGAGCGCGGCGTGTCCGTCGCGAAGAATGGGCCGCGACGCTCGCGCTCAGACGGAGCATCCGCATCGAGCAAGCCGCGCGCTGCGTGGGCGTCGAGCGTCGGCAGTTGCGCCGTGTGCTCGCCGAGCGAGCGCATCATCAGAGTCCAACCTGGCGCAATCAGGCCGCCGACAAAGCTACCGTCCGCACGCAGCGCTTCAAGCGTGGTTGCCGTGCCGAACGTTGCAATGAGCAGGTTCTCGCCGGGAAACGCCGCGTGCGCGCCGATCAGGCCCGCCCAGCGATCGCTGCCGAGCGCATGCGGCGTCGTGTAGCTATTGATCACGCCGCACTGCTGCGCAGAGGCGCGGATCGTCGTGCGCGGCAGTTGCGGCCAGTGAGCGTCGAGTAGCGCGGCAATCCGTGCCGCGACGCTTTCGCCCGCCACGTTGGATAACCATGCGCCGCTCGGCGTCGGCAACGTCGACCAGTCCGGCAGGTCAACGCCGCCGTGCGCGAGCGCGCCGGCTGCGATTTGCGTACCGTCCGGCTGCACCAGCGCCCACTTGACGCGGCTATTGCCCGCGTCGATCAACAGATAAGGCGCGCCGCTCGTCATGCCGTATCGTCGGCCAGACGCAGCGAGACGTCACCGGTCGCGACGGCGAGACGCCCGGCCGCCGTATTGAGCAGCAGTTGTCCGCTTTCGTCGACGCCCGCGGCCACGCCGCGCGCCAGCTCTTTACCTTGCTCCAACAGCACGACTTCACGGCCTGCATAGGCGTGCACCGCGTTCCAGCGCGTCTGGAACGGTGCGAAGCCTTCCGTGCCGAAGCGCTGCAGCGCGGGTTCGAGCGCGTTCAGTTCCGCCGCCAGCGTGTCGGTGAGGTTTGCATTCGGCAGCGCGCGTTGCAGCGCAGTCGGTGTGGCGCCGCGCGCTTGCGCCGGCACGTTCGCGTTGAGCGCGCCGACCTTGGCGGCGAGCTCGTCCGCACCCTTTACATTGGTGCCGATACCGATCACCACGGCGCTCGCTTCGTCCGTGCTCCAAGCGGTTTCGATCAGGATGCCGGCCAGCTTGTCGCCTTCGAGCAGGACGTCGTTGGGCCACTTCAGCGCGATCTGCCCCGGACCCGCGACCGGTAACGAACGCAGCCCGTCGACCAGCGCCACGCCCACCGCGAGACTCAAGCCCGCCAGCCCTTCAAGCGGGCGCGGCAGCACACATGCCACCGAAAACAACAACGCATTGCCCGGTTCCGCATACCATGGGCGGCCACGACGGCCGCGGCCCGCGGTTTGCAGATACGCGACCCGCACGATCGGTCGCGGCAGTGCGCCGGCCTTGCGCGGCAATGCCTTGACGCGCGTCATCAGGTCGGCGTTGGTCGAGCCGGTTTCCTCGACGATTTCGATCGGCCAGTCGTGCGCATGCGCACCGAACAGCGCGACGGCGCGCTCACGGTCGATGCGCCAGTCGGAGGCCGCAGCGGCTTGGGGTGGGGTCTTGGAGGCGTTCATGTCTCATATTGTAGCCACTGCGAACGCCAGGAGTCCGTGAGCACGGTTCAAGCGCCGCGCCTTCGTTACAATGACCCCTAATCCGATAACCAGATTCCAGCGATCCTTGAACTACGACACTCCGCCCGGCCTTGAAGTCGCGGCCGGCAGCCAAGGCAAGATCGTCCGGCTTTCGGGCCAGTGGACGGCGCTCGCGCTCGCACGCGACAAGGCCACTGGCCACGTGATCCCGCTGTTGCACTCGCTGGCTGGCGCTACGGGCATCCGCCAGTGGGACCTGTCGCGTATCGACCGGATGGATCACGTCGGCGGTCAGGCGCTGTGGCGCGTGTGGGGCCACAAGATGCCCCCGGACACCACGCTCACCGATACGCAACGCGACATTTTCGAGCGCATCGCGCTGCTCGACACGGCGCGCGAAAAAGTCGAGCCGGTGGTCAAGTTCGATCCGTTCACCCGGCTGGGCCTCTCGATCTTCTCGTTCTTCGAGCACCTGTACGGCGGGTTCGGCATGCTCGGGCAGGTCGTGCTCGATCTTCTCGCGATCGCGCGCAAACCGAAGATCACGCCGTGGACTGAGATCTCCGCGAACATCTATAACGCCGGCGCCAAGGCCTTGCCGATCACCGCGCTGGTCGCGTTTCTGATCGGCATCGTGCTGAGCTATCTGTCGGCGCAGCAACTGCGGCTTTTTGGCGCGAATCAGTACATCGTCAATATTCTCGGGCTGTCGGTGATTCGCGAACTGGGGCCGGTGCTGTCGGCGATTCTGGTGGCGGGCCGCTCGGGTTCGGCGATTACCGCGCAGATCGGCGTGATGCGCGTCACCGAAGAACTCGACGCGATGCGTGTGATGGGCATCCCGCACGGCCTGCGATTGATTTTGCCGCGCGTGGTCGCGCTCGGCGTCGCCATGCCGCTCCTCGTGATGTGGACTAACATCATCGCGTTGACGGGCGGCGCGCTCGCCGCGAAGATCGTCCTCGGAATCGACATGAGCTACTTCGCGCGCGCCTTGCCGGGCGTGGTGCCGGTCGCGAATTTGTGGATCGGCCTTGGCAAAGGCGTTGCGTTCGGCATGCTGATCGCGATTGTCGGCTGTCACTTCGGCTTCCGTATCAAGGCGAATTCGCAAAGCCTCGGCGAAGGCACGACGACCTCGGTGGTGACCTCGATCACCATCGTGATTCTCGCGGACGCGGTGTTCGCGATCCTCTTCCAGAACGTGGGGCTAGGATGATCGCGCCACTCACCCAGGCCGTACGCGGCCAACCGATGCCCGAGATCGCGGAGCCGGTGATCGAGGTGATCGACATCACCAAGCGCTACGGCCGCAACATCGTGCATCAGCATCTGAATTTCGACGTGCGGCGCGGCGAGATCGTCTCGATCGTGGGCGGCTCGGGCTCGGGCAAGACCACGCTGGTGCGGCAGATTTTGGGCCTGGAGCGGCCGTCGTCGGGAACCATCAAGCTGTTTGGTCAGGACATTGCGACCATTTCGCCGGAAGATGCGCTGCTCATGCGTAGCCGCTCCGGGATGCTGTTTCAGCGCGGCGCGCTGTTCTCGTCGCTCTCGGTGTTCGACAACGTCGCGCAGCCCTTGCGCGAACTCGGCAAGGTGCCCAGCGACCTGCTGCGCGACATCGTGATGCTCAAGCTCGAAATGGTCGGTCTGCCGTGCAAGCACGCGTCGAAGATGCCGTCGGCGCTGTCGGGCGGGATGATCAAGCGCGTGGGCATTGCGCGCGCCATCGCGCTCGAGCCCGAGTTGCTGTTTCTTGACGAACCGACCGCCGGCCTCGATCCGCAGGCGTCAGATGAATTCGTCGAACTGATTTCCGCGCTGCATCGCGCGCTCGGTCTGACGGTGGTGATGGTCACGCACGATCTCGACACGATGATCGCGCTGTCCACCCGCGTCGCCGTGCTGGCGGATCGCAAGGTGCTGGTCGCCGCGCCAGTCGAAGAGGCGGCGGGCGTCGATCATCCTTTTATCCGGGAATATTTCCTCGGCCTGCGCGGGCGTCGCGCGCTGCAGGCGCTGCCGCCGGAACGCCGCGCGAAATTGCCGCGCGCCGCGCTCGAATCGGCATCGTCCGAATTGCCGCTGTGAACCAGGGAACCTGACAATGGAAAACAAATCACATGCCTTCTGGGCAGGGATCTTCACGGTGGCCTTGCTGGCTGCGATCGCAGTGGCGGCTTTTTTGTTCAACGTCGACCGTTCCGTGCGGGTGCCGTACGATCTGATTGCGCGCACCAACGTCACGGGGCTCTATACCGACGCGGCGGTGCGCTATCGCGGGCTCGACGTCGGCAAGGTGCAGTCGATCAAATTCGATCGGGATCATCCTGGGCAAATCCTGATCCGCATCCTCGTCGACACGCACGCGCCGATTACGCATTCCACGTTCGGCAGCCTCGGGTTCCAGGGCGTGACGGGTATCGCCTTCATCCAGCTGGATGACAGTGGGCGCGATCCGACGCCGCTCGCGTCGTCGGCGAAAGCGGTGGCGCAATTGCCGATGCGTCCGGGCTTGCTCGATCAATTGCAGCAACGCGGCGACGTTTTGCTGCGCAAACTCGAAAGAGTCACCGACGACGTCGACAATCTGTTGTCGCCGGAAATGGTCAGCCAGTTGCAGGGCACGGTAGCGAGCCTTCAGAAGGCCGCCGACGGCGTCGCCACGCTGACCCAGCAGATGGCGCCGGCAGCCGGCAAGCTGCCCGGCACGATCAACGCACTGGATCGCACGCTGGCGTCGACCAATCAGTTGATCACCAGTCTGAACCGTCCCGACGGGCCGTTCGAGACCAACCTGAACAAGGTCGGGACGGCGGCGCAGCAAGCGGGCGACGCACTGGTGTCGATGGACAGTTCGATCCAGGAGTTGTCGGCGCGCGTCGGTTACGACACGCTGCCGCGCGTCAATTCGCTCGCCGAAGACGTGCGCTCGGCGGCCCGTTCCGTGGACCGCGCTGCCGATACGTTCAGCACCAATCCGCGCAGCGTGCTGTTCGGTGCGCCGCGTGTGGCGCCGGGTCCTGGAGAGGCCGGTTTCTCATGGCCCGCCGCGCGCGCTGCTGCGCCCGGGGTTACACCCGTCGCCAAATGAAATGATTTGCAGGTTTTGAAGAAGGAAGATTGTCATGTCACGCTTGACCCACCGATTGTTGTCCTCTGGCGCCACGCTTGCGATGCTGCTCGCGTTCGGCGTGCTGGCCGCGGGTTGCGCCGGCACCCCCGCGGCGATCTCGGACATCCGCTACGACCTCGGGCCGCCGAACCCGGCGGTCTCGGCCGGCACGCTGCCGGCGGTGAAGGTACTCGATGTCACCGCGCCCGACAACCTCGAATCCGACAAGCTGATTTACCGGCTCAGCTACGCCGACGCGCAGCAAACGGCGTCGTACGCGAATAGCCACTGGACCATGGCGCCGTCGCAACTGCTGACCCAGCGGCTGCGCGGTGCGCTCAGTTCGCGTGGCACCGTGCTGACCGGGGCCGACGGCGTGCACGCAGCGGTTCTGAAAGTCGATCTGAGCGAGTTCGAACAGGTCTTCGATAGCCAGTCGGAAAGCCACGCCGCGGTGACCGCGCGCGCCACGTTGACGCAAAACGGCAAAGTGATCGGCCAGCGTACCTTCCTCGCACGCGCGCCGTCCAGTTCGGCGGATGCCGCCGGCGGTGCGCAGGCACTCGCTACGGCCAGCGACGACCTCGTCGCGCAGATCGGTGCATGGCTCGGCGTGCAGGCGCTGGTCGCCGCGCAATGACCGGCTCGCAGCGCAAAGAACGGAGCGCTGCATGAGCGTTAAGCCCTGGCAGCGCCGCCCGTCGGCGCTCGCCCGGCAGACGTTGGGGCTGTATACGGCGCTGATCGTCTACGGTTCGTGGTATCCGTTTTCCGGCTGGCGTTCGCTCGGCCTCGCTCCGTTTGCCTATCTGTCCGATCCCATGCCGCAGTACCTGACGGCGTTCGACGTCGTCACGAACGTGCTCGGCTATATGCCGTTCGGCGCGCTGGTGGTGCTCGCGGTGTATCCGCGCTGGCGCGGCACGCTGGCGGTCGCGTTGGCCTTCGTGCTCGGTGGCTTGCTGTCGGGCGTGATGGAAGCGGTGCAAACCTATCTGCCGACGCGCGTGGCCTCCAACCTCGACCTGGCCGCCAATGCGCTCGGTGCGCTGCTCGGCGCGGCGATCATGTCGCCGGCCACCGGCGCGTTGCTCGATCGCGGTTTGCTGCGGCGTGCGCGACTCCTCTGGTTCGAGCGCGACACGGCAGCGCTTGCCTGTCTCGTCGCCTTGTGGCCGTTCGCGACCATGTACCCGGCGCCGCGGCTTTTCGGTCTAGGTAACTGGCCGCGCGAGCTGTGGCTGCGTTTCGATTCGACGACGCAAGATGCCTTGCTCGCGTGGACGCCGACGGCCTGGCACGTCGGCGCGTGGCCGGCGCTGGTGGCCGCCTGGCTGCCGGACGACGCCTGGGAAGCCGTCATCACCACGCTCAATCTGTTCGCCGCACTGGCTCTCGCCTCGCTGCCGGTGCGCCGCCATGCGCCGCTCGTGCGCCTGTTGATCGTGTTTATCGTCATGACCTTGTGCGTGAAGGCGGGCGCGACCTTTCTGCAATCGCAATCCGGTCTTGCGTTCGACTGGGCGACGCCCGGCGCACTGATGGGGCTCGTGTGCGGCACCGTCGCCGCATTGCTGGCGCTGCGCTTGCGGCGCAGGTCGCGGGCGGCGCTCGCGGGATGCGCGCTGACGGTCGCGCTGGTGTTCGTCAATCTGCTGCCGGTCAATCCGTATTTCGATGCCGTACTGGCGGACTGGCGCCAGGGACGGTATCTGCACTTCAACGGTCTCGCGCACTGGATCGCGTGGATCTGGCCGTATGCAGCGCTGGTGTGGCTCGCCTATCTGGTCGAACAGGTGTGGCTCAAGCGGCGCGTGAGGGGTGCATGAAGCGCGCATGAAGCAGCGGCGGCGCATGCGTGCGGCCCGCCGTCCGCCGTTCAGCGACCGTCAGCCCCGCTCGCTATAATCTTCCGCACAACAGGCGCGCTGCGGCGCTTCCAGCGCCATCCCCACTCTTACAGTCTCGCCTCTCCGGACATCATGGATTCTTACTACAAGTATCACGTCTTCTTCTGTCTCAATCAGCGCGATCCCGGCGCGGAGCGTCCGAGCTGCGCGAATTGCAACGCGCAGGCGATGCAGGAACACGCGAAAAAGCGCGTGAAGCAACTTGGCCTTGCAGGCCCGGGTCAGGTGCGTATCAACAAGGCCGGCTGTCTCGAGCGTTGCGAACTCGGCCCGGCGCTCGTCGTGTATCCGGAAGGCGTCTGGTACACGTATGTCGACGAGAGCGACATCGATGAAATCGTCGATTCGCATCTTGTGAACGGCAAAGTCGTCGAGCGTCTGAAAATCGATCAATAAACCGCGCCATGAATGTACATACGAAGAAGTATCTGATCGACGGCCCGGTCGGCAAGATCGAAGTCGCGCTGGATCTGCCCGACGAGATGCGTGAGAACGGCGCCGCGCCGCGCGGCATCGCGCTGGTTGCGCACCCACATCCGCTGTTTGGCGGCACGATGGACAACAAGGTCGCGCAGACGCTCGCCCGCACGCTCGTGCAGTTGAACTACGTGACGTACCGCTCGAATTTCCGCGGTGTCGGCGAAACGCAAGGCGAGCATGACGCCGGTGTCGGCGAGCGCGACGATCTGCGCGCCGTTCTCGATCACATGCGCGCCCAGGCAGGGCAGGGCGATCTGCCCCTCGTACTGGCGGGTTTTTCGTTCGGCACCTTTGTGCTCTCGCACGTGGCCGCGAAGCTGCGCGAAGAAGGCCAGGCGATCGAGCGGATCGTGTTCGTGGGCACTGCGGCGAGCCGCTGGGAAGTCGCGCCTGTGCCGGAAAACACGCTCGTGATTCACGGCGAAATCGACGATACCGTTCCTATCCAGTCGGTTTTCGACTGGGCGCGGCCGCAGGAATTGCCGGTGGTCGTGATTCCGGGGGCAGAGCATTTTCTGCATCGCAAGCTGCACGTTCTGAAGCGGATCATCGTCGACGCGTGGCGCTAAGGGGCACACTTGGGGACACACGCGGAGGGCGCCGCGCGTGTTTTCCGGGGTACAGGTATGTGCAAACGCAAATTAATCGCCGACCTTTGCTCAAAGATACCAGGATAGCGCGCGTATAATGAGCGCTCTTTTTTGGGCGCAGCATTGCCCACCCGGCAGTTCGCGCGACGAGTAGCTTCTTGCTCGTGCGCAGCGGTGCCGGATGCGAGGCGTGCTGCGCGAACCGATCGCGTCGCCGGAAGTCCAATGGGCGCCGCGCCGTTTTTACGGCCTGACGCTCGCCGACCGGCTCCTCCAATCTGTGCGCCCTGCGCGCGATGTATTTTTCCGCACGAATCGACCCTATGCGTTTCTCCACCTCCGGCCGCACGTCATTCCCGTCAGTTTCTTCTTTCGTTCCCACTACGCTTAGCCGTGCCGTGACCCTCGGCATCGTGCTGCCGGCAACGCTCGTTGCCAGCACGGCGTTCGCGCAGGTGCCGCCGCCCGCGGTGAACGCGCGCTCGTGGGTGCTTGTCGACGCCACCAGCAATCAGGTGCTCGCCTCGGGCAATGCCGACGAACGCGTCGAACCGGCCTCGCTGACCAAGCTGATGACCGCGTACCTCGTCTTCGAAGCACTGCAGACGAAGAAGATCACGATGGACCAGACGGTGATGCCGAGCGAAGCGGTACGCCGTGTGCGCACCGACGAATCGCGCATGTTCATCGAAGCGAACAAGCCGGTGACCGTGCACGATCTGGTGTACGGCATGATCATCCAGTCGGGTAACGACGCGGCGATCGCGCTGGCCGAACTGGTGGGCGGGAGCGAAGCGCAGTTCGTCAACATGATGAACACCGAAGCGCAGAAACTCGGCATGAAGAACACGCATTTCGCCGATGTGAACGGCATGCCCGACGCGCAGCACTACACCACGGCGGGCGACCTCGCGGTGCTGTCGGCGCGCCTGATTCGTGACTTCCCCGACTACTACAACATCTTTTCGGTCAAGGAATTCACGTACAACAAGATCAAGCAGCCGAACCGCAACCGTCTGCTGTGGATCGACCCGACGGTGGACGGCCTGAAGACCGGTCATACGCAAGCGGCCGGCTATTGCCTGATCGCCAGCGCGAAGCGTCCGCTGCCGGGCGCGGCCGACGGCTCGCGCCGTCTTGTCTCGGTGATGATGGGCGAGGTCAAGGAACACGACCGCGTGCAGGACAGCCTGAAGATGCTGAACTACGGCTACACCGCGTACGACACGGTGCGTCTGTACAAGGCGAACCAGGTGCTGGGCACGCCGCGCGTCTACAAGGGTGCGCAGGACACCGTGCAGATCGGCGTGAAGGGCGATCAGTACATCACCGTGCCGAAGGGCATGGGCGACAAGGTGAAGCCGCAGATCGAGCAGATCGATCCGCTGATCGCACCGATCGCGAACGGTCAGCAGGTCGGCACCGCGAAGCTCGTGGCCGACGGCAAGGTGCTGGCGCAATTCCCGATCGTCGCGTTGCAGGCTGTTCCGCAAGCCGGTGTGGTCGGCCGCGTGTGGGATTCGCTGATGCTGATGTTCAACAAGAAGAAGTAAGAGCCCGATTGCGATGACCGCTGTTTCCGATGTTTCGCTCGACCCGATCGTTTATCTGAACGGCGAGCTGGTGCCCTTGTCCGAAGCGCGCGTGCCGGTTCTCGACCGCGGCTTTATTTTCGGCGACGGCATTTACGAAGTCGCGCCCTTGTATCCGCATGCGAGCGGCCGTACGGCGTTTCGCTTCCGGCATCATCTGGCGCGCCTCGCGCGTTCGCTGGACAAGATCGGCATCGTCAATCCGTTCGACGATACCGGCTGGCGGGAGCTGATCGACCACGTAGTCGCGGCCAATGAAGCAGACGCCGGCCTGCGCGCCGATCAGGACGCGATTGCCTACGTTCAGATCACACGAGGTGTCGCGAAGCGCGGTCACGCGTTCCCGGCCGGCATCCAGCCGACCGTGTTCGTGATGGTCACGCCGCTGAATCTGCCGGACGCTGCCCAGCGCGCGCAGGGCGTGCGCTGCGTCACCGCCGAAGACCGCCGCTGGCTCAATTGCGATATCAAATCGGTCTCGCTGCTCGGCAATGTTCTGATGGCGCAGTATGCGGCCGAAAACGACGCGTTCGAGACGATCCAGTTTCGCGACGGCATGCTGACCGAAGGTTCGTCGTCGAATATCTGGATGGTGAAGGACGGCGTGTTGTATGCGCCGCCGCGCAGCCACAAGATTCTCGAAGGGATTCGCTACAGTCTGATCGAAGAGCTGACGGGCGAATGCGGCATTCGCTTCGAAGCGCGCGAGATCGCCGAAGCCGAGTTGCGTGCCGCCGACGAGATTCTGGTCAGCTCCGCCACCAAGGAAGTGCTGCCGGTCACGCAGCTGGACGGCCAGCCGGTCGGTAACGGCAAGCCGGGCGCGGTGTTTGCGGCGTTGTACGCGGCCTATCAGCGCGCCAAGGCCAAGGAAGCGCAAGAAGCGCAGCAAGGAGTAGAAAGTGAATCCAGCGAAAGAATCATTGCTTGAGTTTCCGTGCGACTTTCCCATCAAGATCATGGGCAAGTCGCATCCCGAGTTCGCCGAGACGATCGTCACGGTGGTTCGGCAGTTCGATAACGAAGTCGATCCTGCTCGCGTGGAAACGCGGCCGTCCAGCGGCGGCAATTACACCGGTTTGACGGTTACTGTGCGCGCGACCAGCCAGGCGCAGCTCGACGATATCTATCGCGCGCTTACTGGTCATCCTATGGTGAAGGTGGTGCTTTAAGGCCAGCCAGGCTCTGTGCCTACGGATGCCTCCGGATTACGGCGTGACGCGCAATGCGTCCGCCGGGAGATCGGCGCTTGCAGCAGAGCCCACCTCGCAAGCCTGCTCGAAAAGCTGTTTGAACCGTCCCACTTCTTCGAATACCCAAGCCCGGAACGCCTTGACACGCGCGGTTTCGAGCATCTGCGGCGGGCAGATGAAGTAGTACTGCCACGGGCTCGGTCCATCCACATCGAATAGCCGCACAAGGCGGCCTGCCGCGATCTCGTGCATCGCCAGAGAACGGCGCGTGAGCGCGACTCCCTGGCCGTCGATGGCCGCCTGCAGCAGGTTCGACGAATCCTGATACAACACACCGCGTTTCGGCTCAGGCCAGTCTGTGAGGCCGGCGGCGTCGAACCACGGGCGCCAGAGTTCGTCGTCCGAGCGCAGCAACTGAACCTTGGCCAGATCGGCCGGCGTTTGCGGCAGCTTGCCGCCGTTGAAATTCGGCGCGCAAGCCGGAAAGAAGATCTCCTCCAGCAGCAACTCCGCGTGCAGCCCCGAATATTTGCCGTAGCCGAAGCGGATCGCCACGTCGACGTCGTCGCGCGCGAAGTCCGTCAGCGCGTTGGTGGACAGCAGTTCGAGGTCCCACTGGGGATGCGCCTCGATAAAGCTGCCGATGCGCGGCGTCACCCAGCGCGCCGCAAACGAGGACAGCATGGACACGACGAGGCGCCGTTCGCGGTCGCCGGCGCGGACTTCACGGGTGGCGTCAGCCAGCGCCATTAACGCGGTGCGCACGCGCGTGGCATAGCGGCGGCCCGTATCCGTGAGCCGCACGCGCTTGCCGTCGCGGGCGAACAGTGCGATGCCCAATTCCTCCTCCAGCGCGCGAATCTGGTGACTGACGGCGCCGTGCGTGACGAACAGCTCGTCGGCGGCGCGCGAGAAGCTCTCGTGGCGGGCGGCGGCTTCGAACGCCTTGATGGCGTTCAGCGGAGGCAATTGCCGGAGATCCATCGCAATATTTCTCACATAGAGGTGAAAATAGATCGTTTTGCGTAAACCCTTGCTACGCCTAGGATTGTAGTCACGAAACGAATTTTGGCGAGGGCATCATGCGAGAAATTTCCTCTAGTATCGGCTTTGAAATCCGCAACGGCGAAACCATTCCTATGAAGGTAGCACGCAGCACCAAGCTGGTCGTGCATGGTGGTGCGGTGTGGGTCACGCGCAGCGACGATACCGAAGACTACTGGCTGCAGCCCGGCCATACGCTACGGCTGCGGCGCGGCGAACGGCTATGGTTGAGCGCCGAGGGCAGCACGCATGCGAAGGTCGCGTTTTCAGTGCCGACACGCTGCGATGAGCGTGCGCTCAACTGGCTCGCGCGGGTGGGCGAACGGCTGGCGGCCCGCATGCGTGGGGGCTGGCGCACGGTGTGAGCGCTGGCGGCGCCGTGACGCGATGGCGGAGCGGCGCTGAAGTTGAACGGCGCTCAGGCGCGAAACGAAGCGCCCCGAGTCCCAAAGTGGGCGCGTCCGGCGGGGATGCCCAGATTTCGGTAAACTGTCGGGATCATGTGCACCACCCCGGTTTCCCCGTCTCCCTTGCCCGCCACGGCGCCGCTTACGCTGCGCTGGCTCGGCAACGAACCTTACGAAGCCAGTTTTGAAGCGATGCGCGCGTTCACCGACGCGCGCACCGCCGATACACCCGACGAGATCTGGCTGGTTGAACACCCCCCCGTCTTCACGCTTGGCCAGGCCGGCGATCCGGCGCATCTGCTGGCCGCCGACAGCGGCATTCCGCTTGTGAAAGTCGACCGGGGCGGGCAGATCACGTATCACGGCCCCGGACAGGTGGTTGCCTACCTGTTGCTGGACCTGCGCCGACGCAAGCTGATGGTGCGCGAGATGGTCACCCGGATCGAGCAGGCCGTGATCGACACCCTCGCGGCGTATAATCTCGCCGGAGAACGCAAGGCAGGCGCCCCCGGTATCTACGTGGCGCCCGGGCCGGACGCCGGGTTGCATGCCGGCGCCAAGATCGCCGCGCTGGGTCTGAAAATCCGCAACGGCTGCAGCTATCACGGCGCGAGCCTGAATGTGAACATGGACTTGCGGCCGTTTCTGGCCATCAACCCGTGTGGCTACGCGGGGCTCGAAACAGTCGACATGGCAACGCTGGGCGTTGCCGCCGGCTGGGACGACGTGGCCCGTACCTTTGCAGCACGCCTCACCGCAAACCTCGACGGCAGTCCCGCGGCCGTCGCCCAACCGCAGGCCGGTGCCCTCACCGCCTGACTGGACCGAACGAATGACTGACGTTACCGCGAACCTCGCAGCTTCTCCCGCTCCTGATGCCGTGCCGGCTCCCGCCGCTGCCTACGACGCCACCGCGAAGCAGAAAGCCCAAGCCAAAACCGCCCGTATTCCGATCAAAATCATCCCGATCGAAAAGCTGAAAAAACCGGACTGGATCCGCGTCAAAGCGGCCACCGGCAATTCGCGCTTTTCTGAAATCAAGCAGATCCTGCGCGAACACAATCTGCACACGGTGTGTGAAGAAGCGAGCTGCCCGAACATCGGTGAATGCTTTGGCAAGGGCACTGCGACGTTCATGATCATGGGTGACAAGTGCACGCGCCGCTGCCCGTTCTGCGACGTCGGCCACGGCCGCCCCGATCCGCTCGACGTGGATGAGCCGGGCAACCTGGCACGCACCATCGCCGCCCTGAAGCTGAAGTACGTGGTGATCACCAGCGTCGACCGTGACGATCTGCGCGATGGTGGCGCTGCTCACTTCGTGGAATGTATCCGTCAGACGCGAGAACTGTCGCCGGAGACGCGTATTGAAATTCTGACGCCGGACTTCCGCGGCCGTCTGGATCGCGCGCTCGGCATTCTGAATGCCGCACCGCCTGATGTGATGAACCACAACCTCGAAACGGTGCCGCGTCTGTACAAGGAAGCGCGCCCCGGTTCGGACTATGCGCATTCGCTGAAGCTGCTGAAGGATTTCAAGGCGCTGCATCCGGACGTCGCGACCAAGTCCGGCCTGATGGTCGGCCTCGGCGAGACCGAAGAAGAAATTTTGCAAGTGATGCGCGATCTGCGCGAGCACGACGTGGACATGCTGACGATCGGCCAGTATCTGCAGCCGTCGGAACACCATCTGCCGGTGCGCTCGTATGTGCATCCGGACACGTTCAAGATGTACGAGGAAGAAGCGTACAAGATGGGCTTTACGCACGCCGCTGTGGGCGCGATGGTTCGCTCGAGCTACCACGCCGATCTGCAGGCGCATGGAGCCGGAGTGGTTTAAACGGTTTAGTGTGTTGTCAGTTTGAAAATGCAAAGCCCGCACATGTTGCGGGCTTTGTTTTTTGGGCGCGGAAGTGGGTGGTTCAGCAGTTCCGCCCTGAGATCTGCCTGCGTTGCCTAGCGGTAGTAACGTGCGAGCAGACTGCAAGTAACGGATATCATTCCGCCGATGATCGTGAACGGGTAAAGAAAGAGGATGAAGCGATGGCGCAGTGCGCGGTCTTCGATGAGGCGGTCGATCAAATTGGGCATGCTGGATCTCCGTGAGACTAGGATGAAAATTATAGATCAGAGCGCCGAATTTAGTTAGGTAAACGAATAATGAGATGCGGAAAAGGAGACTGCGACGACAACGGTTATGAGCAGCGAAAACCACATCAACCAACCATCACGCTCCTGTTCTCCCGCGTGACGCACTTGGCGAGCCGCTGCATCGGCCGCACCCAGGCACACTAGTATTGACGCTGCGACGATAAAGAGCACGTGCCAGAGAAGTGCGGCCAACATGAGCGCTAACCTGCTGTGCGTCGGCGCTTCGCTCAACGCACCTCCAATCTCGTAGCATGCGCTGGCACACATCGAAATGACGACCCAGAAAAGCTGGCCATCCTGAATGGATCGCCGTGTAATACCTTTCGCCGCGTGCCGGTAGTAGCGCGAAAAGTTCAACAGAGGAAGTAATGCAATCGGCGCAAAAACAGGCACGCCGATATTGAAAAACAACCAGCTCAAGCGGCTAAGAAAATCGACCATAGGAATGCGGATTGAAGGCAACTCGCTGATCATGCCGTTGCCGCGGAAGCACGACAATCCACCGAACGGCCAGCTTGCGCAAAGGCATCCCAATCCGTAACCTTTCGCTAGAACCCATCTACTGGCCACCGCAGCAGTCGCGCCGATCCAACTCAGCGTGAAAAGCAATGCTCGAACAGCGTCATTAGCAATCGCGGATTAATTGGAACCGTCCGCGGACAAACTCCCTATAGTCGAAAGCCTCCCAGGCAACACACACTAAAGGGGTTTCTCGATGAACCGCTTGCTTCGTCCGCTCGCCGCGTTCGCTACGCTGCTCGCACTGTCCGCGCCGCTTTCTTCCATTGCACACGCCGACACCAAAGAAGTCGTGATCGCGTATCAGGACATGGTCGTGCCTTGGCGTTATGCGCAGGCCACGGGCGAAGTCGAGAAAGCCACCGGCTACAAGGTCACCTATCGCAAGCTCGGCAGCGGCGCCGACGTGATCCGCGCGCTGGCTTCGGGCTCGGTACAACTCGGCGAAGCGGGGTCGAGTCCGATTGCCGCCGGACTGTCGCAGGGCGTCGATATTTCGCTGTTCTGGATTCTCGACAACATCAACGACGCCGAAGCGCTGGTCGCGCGAGACGGTTCCAATGTCACCAGTGTCGCCGGCCTGAAGGGGAAGAAGATTGGCGTGCCGTTCGTGTCGACTTCGCACTTTCATACGCTGGTTGCACTGCAGAGCGCCGGCGTGAATCCGTCGGATGTGAAGATCGTTAATCTGCGTCCGCCTGAAGTCGCAGCGGCGTGGGAGCGCGGCGACATCGATGCGACTTACATCTGGGACCCGGTGCTGGCGAAGGTGAAGAAGAACGGCAAGGTGTTGATCACGTCCGGGCAGGTCGCGCAGCAAACCGGCAAGGCGACGTTCGACGGCTTCGTCGTCGATCGCAAGTTCGCGAGCCAGAACGCCGAGTTCGTCGCGCGCTTCGTGAAGGTGCTGGCCGCGACCGATGCGAGCTATCGCGATCACACGTCGGCATGGACCGCGACGTCGCCGCAGGTCGAGGCGGTTGCGAAGGAGTCCGGCGCCACCGCGCAGGAAGTGCCGGCGAGCCTCGCACTGTATGCATTCCCGACGCCGGCTCAGCAGGCCTCGAATGCATGGCTTGGCGGCGGTGCACAATCCGGCGCGGCTAAATCGCTCGCCGCAACCGCTGCATTCCTGAAGACGCAAGGCACGATTCAGAACGTGCTGGCCGATTACTCGACCGGCGTCGATCCGCAGTTCGTACAGCGTGCGGCGCATTAACTTTTTAAACGTGCTGACCCATCAGCATCATGGAGCATGGCGATGAGCGGTCTTGAGATACGGCGGCTGCACGTCGCCTACGAAGGCGCACGTGGCGCGGCGCCGCACATCGCGCTCGCTGACGTCGATCTGCACATCGAACCGGGTGAGTTCGTCGTTGCGCTGGGTGCGTCCGGTTGCGGCAAGACGACTTTGCTGAACTGCATCGCCGGTTTCATTCAGCCGACCGAAGGCGAGGTGCGTCTGAACGGCGAACCCGTGCTTGGACCGGGCGCGGATCGCGGCGTCGTGTTTCAGAAATACGCGCTGATGCCCTGGCTCGACGTACTCGACAATGTCGCGCTCGGCCTGCGTTTTCAGCGTGTGCCGAAGGCGCAGCGCGAGCGTGTCGCGCTGGAGATGCTGGCGCTGGTTGGGCTTGAGAAGCATGCGCGCTCGCGGGTCTACGCGCTGTCGGGCGGCATGCAGCAGCGCGTGGGCATTGCACGCGCGCTGGCAAGCGATCCGCAAGTGCTGCTGATGGACGAACCGATGGGCGCGCTCGACGCGATGACGCGCGAGTCGATGCAGGAACTCGTGCTCGACGTTTGGGGCCGCACACGCAAGACGGTGTTCTTCATTACGCATAGCGTGGAGGAAGCGCTGTTTCTGGCGACACGCCTCGTTGTGATGACACCGGGACCCGGGCGCATCGCCGAGAGCTACGACCTGCCATTCGCGCAGCGTTTTCTCGAGACACGCGACGCGCGTGCGGTGAAGTCGTCGCCGGATTTCATCGAGTGGCGCGAACGGCTGGTGCACCGCCTGCACGAACGGGGTGAGCGCAACCAGGACCAGGAAGAGGTGCTGTCGTGACGGTCTCACGTGAATCGTTGGGCACCGTGCCCCTGACCCAGACAAGCGAGCCGCCGCGGCGTAAAACACGGGCGGTACGTGGCTGGCGTTTGCCGGGCGAAGGCCCGACTGCTGCGCTGAGCGCGGTCTCGGTCACGACGCTCGCGGCGCTATGGTGGCTTGCCACGCATCTGCACTGGCTGCCCCCACTCTTTCTGCCGACACCCGAGTCGGTTTGGGCCGCATTTCTGGACGCCTGGCACGGCCGTATTCAAGGCGGCTTGCCACTCTCGGAGCATCTCGCATGGAGTGCGCTGCGCGTGTTCGGTGCGTTCGCGCTGGCGGCGGTCACGGCGGTGCCGGTCGGCATCATGATGGGCGTAAGCCGGGTTGCACGCGGCTTGCTCGATCCGCCTCTTGAGTTCTACCGGCCGTTGCCGCCGCTTGCGTATTTGCCGCTGGTGGTGATCTGGTTCGGCATCGACGAGACCGCGAAGATCGTCGTGATCTATCTCGCCTGCTTTGCACCGATTGCAATGGCGGCGCGTGCCGGTGTGCGCAGCGCGACCATCGAGCAGATTCATGCGGCGTATTCGCTGGGTGGCCGCTTCGGGCAGATCGTGCGCTATGTGGTCCTGCCGGCGGCGTTGCCTGAGATCCTCACCGGCTTGCGGATTGCCATCGGCTTCGGCTGGACCACCCTGGTTGCCGCCGAGATGGTCGCGGCCACTGCCGGCTTGGGTCAGATGGTGCTCAACGCGTCGAGCTTTCTGCGTACCGATGTGGTGGTGATGGGCATCGTGCTGATCGGACTGATCGCGTGGCTGTTCGATCTTGGCATGCGTGCTTTGGAGCGGCGGCTGGTGCCGTGGAAGGGCCGTGTGTAGCCGCCGCCCGCGCCGAGAGTCCGCGCAATCTCAAGCAAACAATTCAATCACCGGCCAGCCGCGATCTGTGGCAATGGCGCGCAGGCGCGGGTCGGGATTGGTCGCGACCGGATGCGTCACGAGCTCGAGCAAAGGCACATCGTTGATCGAATCGCTATAGAACCAGCTCTGCGGAAAATCCTGCAGACGATGACCGAGCGAAGCCAGCCAGCTCTCGGTGCGCGTGATTTTGCCTTCACGGAAGGTCGGCACGCCGACAGCGGTTCCGGTAAAGCGCGCCAAAGGATCGCCGCCTTCGGTGCCGAGATCGATCCCCAGCAGATGTTCAAAGCCGAGTGCCTTGCCGATCGGTTTCGTAATGAACACATTGGTGGCGGTGACGATGCAGCACAGGTCGCCCGCTTCAATATGACGTTGCACGAGTTCCCGTGCAGCCGGCAGGATCGCCGGCGCAATCACATCCCTCATGAACTGCGCATGCCACGCGTCGAGCTGTTCGCGCGAGTGGCGAGCGAGCGGCGCCAACGTGTAGTTCAGATAGGCGGCCATATCGAGCGTGCCGGCCACATACTGCCGGTAGTAATCGTCGATTTCTTCCGCGTGCTGCGCAGCGCCTTCTATGCCCAGTCCGGCGATGAAATGGGCCCACGCCTGATCGCTATCGAGCGGCAGCAGCGTATGGTCCAGGTCGAACAGCGCAAGGTTGCGGCTCATCCAGAGTCCTTGTGATGAAGTGGGCAAACGAAGTGATCGAGTGAATTGCGGTCCGGACGACGAGCCGGTACACAGCAATCCACGGTTCGGCACGAGCGTATATTTAAAAGCACAAAATTACAATAAGGCAAAAATGTGCAACACTACTGTCATAAACGCCCCGGGTGCCGGTTCACGCGGCATGCGGTTCGGGTCATGGCAGCAGGAACGGATGCGCAGTGCCTTATGTTGATTCTCCTTAACCTTCTGGCTGGTGTGGCGCTCCTCGTGTGGGGCTCGCACATCGTACGTACCGGCATCCTGCGCGTGCTCGGCGCCGATCTGCGTACTGTCCTCGGGCGCAGCACCAGTAGCCGCTGGCGCGCCTTCCTTTCTGGCGTTGGCGTCACAAGCCTCGTGCAAAGCAGCAATGCAACGGCGGTGATCGTCACCTCGTTCGCCGCGCAAGGTCTTCTGCCGCTCACCAGCGGCCTCGCCATCATGCTTGGCGCCGACGTCGGCACCGCACTGATGGCGCGGCTGCTGACTCTCGATCTGACATGGCTGTCGCCGATCCTGATTCTGTTCGGCGTGCCGCTCTTTTTGTCGCGCAAGCAAACCCGCACGGGCCAGGTCGGGCGTACGCTGATCGGGCTTGGCTTGATCCTGCTGGCGCTGCACCTGATCGTTGAAGCCGCCCAGCCGATGATGCAAGGCGCCGGCGTACGCGTGATGTTCGGCGCGCTGACCGGCGACACCATGCTCGACGCGCTGGTCGGTGCGGCATTTGCCATGCTGTCTTATTCGAGTCTCGCGGCGGTCCTGCTGACAGCAACGCTTGCCTCGTCGGGCGTGATCTCGCTCAAGGTGGCGCTGTGTCTCGTGATCGGTGCGAATCTCGGCAGCGGCTTGCTGGCGCTGATGGGCACCCTCGCGCAGAACGCGGCGGCGCGGCGTCTGGCCCTGGGCAGTCTGGCGTTCAAGCTGGCCGGCGCGTTGCTGATCCTGCCGTTCGCGCCGCTGCTTGCACGCGGGCTGCCGGTGCTGATCGCGAATCCACGCGAAGCCGTGGTCGGCTTTCACGTGATCTACAACACGCTGCGTTGCTGCGCATGTCTCTCGCTGATCGATCCGGTGGCGCGTATCTGCACGCGGGTGTTGCCGAACCGGCCGCAGCCCAACGGTGAACTGCGGCCGCTGCATCTGGATGCCGCCGCGCTTTCCACGCCCACGCTCGCACTCGCGAACGCCGCACGCGAGGTGCTGCGCATTGGCGACATTGTGCGCACCATGCTCGATAACGTTGCGGGCCTGATCCATGAAAACAGCCTCGACAAGGCGCGCGAAACGGTCCGGATGGACGACGACGTCGACCAGCTCTACGCCGCGGTCAAAACCTATCTGACGCTGATCTCGCGCGAGCAACTCGACGAAGCCGATAGCCGCCGCTGGACCGACATCATCTCGTTGACGATTAACCTGGAGCATGCGGGCGACATCATCGAGCGGATCGTCGGCGATATCGAGGAAAAGAAGATCGCGCACCGGCTGTCGTTTTCGGAGGAGGGGCTGGGCGAACTGGACGACCTTCAGGCACGGCTCGTCAGCAATCTGCAGCTTGGCCTCTCGGTGTTTCTGAATAACGATCTGCGTTGCGCCGAGCGGCTGCTGGCGGAGAAAGAGCGCTTTCGCGATCTGGAGCGCGCGTATTCATACAAGCACCTGGATCGGCTCGCCGGACAAACCTTGCGCAGCATCGAGACCAGCGCGTTGCATCTGGATCTGATCAGCGACATGAAGCGGCTCAATTCGCTGTTCTGCTCGACGGCCTATCCGGTGCTCGAAGCTGCCGGCGCGCTGCGCGACACGCGCTTGCGCAAGCGCGTGCTCGACACGATGCATGTGAAGGAATAAGCGGCTTGCGCGGCGCGCTTGCAGCGCTCCATGAAGTGTTCCTTGAAGCGTTCGTGCAAAGCGCCGAACGCACCGGCGCCCTAAGCCAGAACGATCTCTTCCAGCTTCTTTTTCAGCGATGCAAAGTCGGCGGCTTCGGCCGCCTTTTTGTTGGTGACCAGCACATCGATCCGATCGACCGGACAGTACGAAATCCGGCTGCGTTGACCGATCTTGCTGTAGTCGGCGAGGATCACGACGCGGTCTGCGTTGGCGACCATGGCGCGCGCCACTTCGGTTTCAGCGTGATCGTAGTTGGTCGCGCCGTGCCGGTGATCGATGCCGACCGGCGAGAGCAGGGCCATGTCAGCACGATAGCGCTGGATGTCGAGCACAGTGGTCGCGCCGGTGGTCGCCATCGCCCGATCGCTGATCGAGCCGCCGAGCAGAATCACTTCGTTGGCTGTTTCCGTTTGATCCACGGCGCCACGCATTTTCAGCGCGACGTCGATGGAATTGGTGACGATCGTCAGGTTCGCCAGTTTCGCCAGCTCTTCAGCGAGCGCCGCGGTGGTGGTGCCCGCGTCGATGAAAAGCGTCTGGCCGCTCGCGATCAAACCGATGGCCGCCTTGGCAATTGCCGTTTTGGATTTGACGCGCGTGTGAGCGCGCTCGGCGATCGGCGCTTCGTCGGCAGGTTTGATTGCGCCGCCATGCACGCGCCGCAATTCACCAAGTGCCTCCAGGTCGAGCAGATCGCGCCGCACCGTTTCGCGCGACACCCCAAGGTCCGCCATGATCCGTTCGGTCGACACGCGTTGAAGCGTGGACAGCAACGCGCGAATTCTCTGATGACGGTCTTCCTGCCACATGCATTATTCCTTGGATGCGAACGCGCGTTCACACAGCTTGTTTTAATAGTGTCATCGTGGACATGGATGTGTGTCCGGACAATGACAAGCGTACTACTTTAGTCGAATTGTGTTGTATTTTTTTGGCAGCTTGCAAGTTTGTGTATTTAACCTTAGCCTTCGCAGATCGAAGCGCGGCGCATATTTCGAACATCAAATGTTCGAAAAGGAATTGAAATGTCCGATTTCGAGCATTTCGCGGCGTTTTTTGGCAATTTGATAGACACATGTCGTCGCCATAATGGATCTTGGGATCTGCCGTCTGAACCGTTCGCTACTGTATACCTCGCTGCCGGGAAGCCGTACGGTTCGGCATCCTGACAATAAGATTGCGGCAGTGCGCGGCGTTGGCAGTGCAGCCAGCTATCGCAGCGTCGCCCATTGGCGCGATACTACGCGCGGGGCTCACGCGTAAAGGCTGCATGGCGCAGGTGTGGCATGACGGCAGTGGCAGCTGGGAACGTGTCGAGAGCATATTTAACCCGCTCTATCTGGAAGGTAACGAGACGTGGGAAACGGGATTGATCGCACCTTATCCGCAGACTGGCCGTATCCGAGGCTGGTTGCGCATCGCTGCGGCGGCACGCTGGCGCCGGAGAACACGCTGGCCGGCTTCGACGCATGCGTGCGCTGCGGCTACCGCATGGTCGAGTTCGACGCCAAACTCTCTGCTGACAACCAGCTCTTTCTGTTGCACGACGACACGCTGGAACGCACCACCAACGGTCATGGCGCCGCTGCCGATCACACATGGGACCAGTTGGCCGCGCTCGATGCCGGCGCCTGGTTCGGGCCGCAGTTCGTCGGCACGCATCTGCCGACGCTCGCCGAGGCCGCCGCGCGCTGTGCACAAGATGACATCGCCGCCAACATCGAAATCAAACCCTGCCCAGGGCGCGACGAGATCACCGGGCGCCTGGTCGCAAGCGGCGCGCTGATTTTGTGGCAAGGGCAAACGCCGCCACTGCTGTCATCGTTTTCGTTCGAGGCACTGGCTGCTGCGCGCGAGGCGGCACCCTCGCTGCGGCGCGGCATGTTGTTCGAAGAGGTGCCGGCTGACTGGCTGCGCATCGTGCGGGAACTGGACTGCGTGTCGCTGCATGCGAGCCACCGGTACCTGACCGAGCCGCTCGTCGCCGAGATCAAGGCGGCCGGACTGCGCGTGCTGGCCTACACGGTAAACGATCCCGAGCGCGCGCAGTTGCTGGCGCAATGGGGCGTCGACATGATTTGTACAGATCGCATCGATAGACTGGAGCACGACATGTTTTCGGCGCCGGTGAATCCAGACTGAGCCGGACCGGGCATGGCGCGGGTGCGCGAGTGCGAGCTTGCACAGGTGTGCGCCCATAGAGCTAGAAATTAGAAATTTTCCAAACGTAGCAATTTCGGCAGAGGATGGGGATAACTATGAAGCGCACCGCGTTAGCTCGTTTACTTTCGATGTCGGCCGCTGCGGGTGTCGCCGCAGCCGGCGTGAGCAGCGCCTCGGCCGCGCCGCTCGACGCACTGGTCGCAGCCGCCAAGCAGGAAGGCCAACTCACCGTGATCGCGTTGCCGCACGACTGGTGCAACTACGGTGCACTGGTGGCCGGCTTTCAGAAGAAATACGGCATCAAGATCAACGAGCTGAATCCGGATGCGGGTTCGGGCGACGAAGTCGAAGCCATCAAGGCGAACAAGGGCAATAAGGGTCCGCAAGCGCCTGACGTGATCGACGTGGGTCTGTCGTTCGGTCCGACCGCGAAGGCCGAGGGTTTGCTGCAGCCGTACAAGGTCGCTTCGTGGAACTCGATTCCCAAAGAGTCGAAAGACGCCGATGGCTATTGGTATGGCGATTACTACGGCGTGCTGTCGTTTGAAGTGAACGCCGACATGATCGACAAGGCGCCGTCCGACTGGAGCGATCTGCTCAAGTCAGACTATAAGAACGCCGTCTCGCTGGCCGGCGACCCGCGCACGGCCAATCAGGCGATCCAGGCCGTGTTCGCGGCAGGTCTGTCGCAAAGCAAGGGCGATGTGAGCAAGGCGGACAAGGCCGGCCTCAAGTATTTCGCCGACCTGAACAAGAACGGCAACTTCGTGCCGGTGATCGGCAAGGCCGCATCGCTCGCGCAAGGCACCACGCCGATCGTCGTGCGTTGGGACTACAACGCGCTAGCCGATCGCGACACGCTGAAGGGCAATCCGAAGGTGCAGGTGGTGATTCCGAAGACGGGCGTGGTCGCGGGTGTGTACGTTCAGGCGATCAGCGCCTACGCACCGCATCCGAACGCCGCCAAGCTGTGGATGGAATACCTGTACTCCGACGAAGGCCAGATCGGCTGGCTGACCGGCTATTGCCACCCGATGCGCTATAACGAATTGGTGGCAGCGAAGAAGGTCCCGCAAGCGCTGCTCGACAAGCTGCCGCCGCCGTCGTCGTACAAGAATGTGGTGTTCCCGACGCTGTCCCAACAGGACGCTTATAAGGACACCATCACGAAGCACTGGGACGAAACGGTCGGCGCGAACGTCAAGTAATTGCCGCGGCGCACGCGGTTGCGGCGGCCATGCAGCAGCGAGCAATCGCAGGCTGCACACGCCGCCGCCTCTAACCGCAACGCGCAGTTTCAAAGATAGCGTGCCGCTCCATGAGCGCGGCGCGCCACGCGTTAGCCAGATTGCCTAAGGGTGAGCTATGAGCGCTTCATCGGATGCTGGATCGGTGCAGCCGGAATTGCTGGTTCCGCCTGTGCCCACGCCAACGCCTCGCGTCAACGGTCCGGGCCGCGCGTCGCAGTTTCTCGCCTGGATCGGCGTGGTGCCGTTTTTCACCTTCGCACTGCTGTTCCTGATTCTGCCGACCGGCTTCCTGATGGTCGGCGCGTTTCAGGATCCGCAAGGCCACTTCACACTCGGCAACTTTCGCGACCTGCTCCAGCCCACGGTGCTGGACGCCTACTGGATCAGCTTCAAGGTGAGCGCCGCTTCCGCGCTCGGCGGCGCGTTGATCGGCTCGCTGCTCGCGTGGGCGGCGGTGCAAGGCAAATTGCCGGGCTGGATTCGTCCTACGTTGATGACGTTTTCCGGTGTCGCCTCGAATTTTGCCGGTGTGCCGCTCGCGTTCGCCTTCATCTGTACGCTCGGGCGCGTCGGTCTCGTGACCGTATTGCTGAAGAAGTACCTCGGCTTCAATCTGTACTCGACGGGCTTCAGCGTTCTGAGCTTCTCGGGATTGACGCTGACTTACCTGTACTTCCAGATTCCCTTGATGGTGCTGATCGTCACGCCCGCGCTCGACGGCCTGAAGCGCGAGTGGCGCGAAGCCTGTGACTGCCTTGGCGGTACGGCCTTCCAATACTGGCGTCACGTGGCGTTGCCGGTGTTGTGGCCGAGCGTGCTTGGCGCGACGCTGCTGCTGTTCGCCAATTCGTTCGGCGCGGTCGCCACGGCTTACGCACTGACCGGCAGTTCGCTGAACATCGTCACGATCCTGCTGTACGCGCAGATTCGCGGCGACGTGATGCACAACCAGAACCTCGGCTACGCGCTCGCGCTCGGCATGGTGCTCGTGACGGGCTTGTCGAATGGCGGCTACATCTGGCTGCGTTCACGCGCTGAAAGGGGCCGTCGATGAAAAGCCAGTCGCGTGTGGGTGCATGGACCGCGATGATCGTCGGTTCGCTGTACTTTCTGATTCCGTTACTCGCCACTTTCGAATTCAGCCTGCGCATGAAGCGCGGCGTGTACAGCTTCGAGGCGTATAGCGTCGTGCTGAGCGATCCGCGCTTTCAGGCCTCGTTCGGTTATTCGATCCTGATGGCGGTGCTGACGATCATTGTCGGCGTATTGCTGGTGGTCCCGACCGCTTACTACGTGCAGTTGCGGCTGCCGAAACTGCGGCCGGTTGTCGAATTCATCACGCTGTTGCCGCTGGTGGTGCCGGCGATCGTGATCGTGTTCGGTTATCTGCGCATCTACAACAGCAGTTCGATTCTGCCGCTCACGGCCAACGAACGCGCGACCGACCTGTTGCTGGTGTTCGGTTACGTGACGCTCTCGCTGCCGTATATGTATCGCGCGGTCGACGCCGGTTTGCGCGCGGTCGATGTGCGCTCGCTCACCGAGGCCGCCGAATGCCTCGGGGCGAACTGGCCGACGATTCTGTTCAAGGTGATCTTCCCGAATATCCGCTCGGGCATTCTGTCCGGCGCGTTTCTCACCTTTGCGGTGGTGATCGGCGAGTTCACGCTGGCAAGTCTGCTCGACCGCCCCGCGTTCGGCCCGTATCTGCAATTGATCGGCGCGAACCGCGCGTATGAACCGTCGGCGCTTGCGATCATCGCGTTTGTGATCACATGGGCGTCGATGGGTTTGATTCAGGTATTCGGCTCGGCACGCGCGCTTAGCGGCCAGAAAATTTGACGGACTAATTTGACCGACTAAGGCAGCGAATCATGGCATTCCTTGAGATCGAAAATCTGCATAAGTCCTTCGGGGCGAACACGGCGCTGCATCACTTCGACATGAAGATCGAGCGCGGCGAATTCATCACGTTTCTTGGGCCGTCCGGCTGTGGCAAGACCACGGTGCTGCGCATGATCGCCGGCTTCGAAACGCCGACGCGCGGCATCATCCGGCTGGATAACAAGGACGTGACGCACCTGCGTACCCGGCAGCGCAAGGTCGGCATGGTGTTCCAGTCGTATGCGCTGTTTCCGAACATGACGGTGGCCGATAACATCGGCTTCGGTTTGAAGATCACGCACCGTCCGCAGGCGGAGATCAAGAAGCGCGTCGAGGAGATGCTGCAACTGATCAAGCTGCCGCATCTCGGTGAACGCTATCCGTGGCAGTTGTCGGGTGGCCAGCAGCAACGCGTGGCGCTGGCGCGCGCCCTCGCCGGCAAGCCGCAGGTGCTGTTGCTCGACGAACCGCTGTCGGCGCTCGACGCGAAGATCCGCATTTCGTTGCGGCAAGACATCCGTGCGTTGCAGCGCGAGTTGGGCATCACGTCGATTTTCGTCACGCACGATCAGGAAGAAGCGCTGTCCATTTCCGACCGCATCGTGGTGATGAACGAGGGGCGCGTCGAACAGATCGGCTCGCCCTCGGAGATCTACAACTATCCGCGCACGCGCTTCGTCGCGTCATTCGTCGGCACGCTGAACATTCTGGCGGGGCATGTGATCGACCCGAAAACCGGCAAGATGGCCGTCGACGGTCAGGAGCTGACCACCACGCAAGAACTGCCGGCAGACGATGCGGGCAAAAAGCGCATGCTCGCCCTGCGCCCCGAAGCCATTGTGCTGGAACCGGCCGCGCCGGGTCGCAATACGCTGAACGCGACTGTCGAAGAAGTGAATTTCCTCGGCGCGGTGGTGCGCATCAGAACGCGCGTGAAAGACGCGGTGATTTCACTCGATGTGTTCAACGACCCGAATCGCGGCTTGCCCGAACGGGGTCAACCGGTATCGCTGGGTTTCTCGCACGAGAACTTGCTGGTGCTGGAAGAGGGTGGTGCATAGAAGCCGAACAGCAGTGTCTGACGTGGGCGAAAACCCCGCGTACAGACCAGGCGGTTTCGGCTGAAACAGGCGAAAGCCGCAGCCCCAAAGGCTCTCCGGGTTTTCCCGGATTCGCGGCCTGTACGGATTCCGGATTCCCCGACACCCCTCGTCCGGATTTCCGGAATCCCGGACGGCGGGTGCTGTAACACGCCAAAAAACCTATAAAAATCAAAGCGATTCGCTTTGCATCAAGCTGGCATCGACCTTGCAATTTAGAAACCGCGGCCGCAACGGTCCGACAACTAAAGCAAGGAGACAACGATGTCTGATTTCCCCTCCCGGTATTTCTGAATTCGTCGTCTTGTCGCGGCCTAATGCCGTGCACAGGCGTGACGACTATTCGTTCGCATGATGCGCAGCGTGGCAGGCCTTGAGCTCACCCATATCGCAGGAAACATCGTGAAGAAACCTATCCACAAAGTGCTGTACGTCCAGGTGATCGTGGCAATCATCATCGGCATCGCGCTCGGCCATTTTTCGCCGGACTTCGCCGTCGACATGAAACCGCTCGGCGACGGCTTCATCAAGCTGATCAAGATGGTGATCGGGCCGATCATCTTCTGTACGGTGGTGACGGGTATCGCCGGTATGGAAGACATGAAGAAGGTCGGGCGCGTCGGCGGTAAGGCGCTGCTGTACTTCGAAATCGTCTCGACGTTCGCGCTGGTGCTCGGCCTGATCGCGACCCACGTGCTGAAGCCCGGTGTCGGCTTTAACATCGATCCGGCCACGCTCGACGGCAAGGCGGTCGCCTCGTATGCCGCGAAGGCGCACGGCCAGACCACGGTCGATTTCCTGATGCACCTGATCCCGGACACGCTGGTATCGGCGTTCGCACAGGGCGAAATCCTGCAGATCCTGCTGATCGCGCTGCTGTTCGGCGCGGTGCTGGCCACGGCTGGTGAGAAGGGCAAGGTCGTCACGAACTTCATCGACGGGCTCTCGCATGTTCTGTTCGGCATTGTGCGCATCATCACGAAGCTGGCGCCGATCGGCGCCTTCGGCGCGATGGCGTTCACCATCGGCAAGTACGGCATCGGCTCGCTGCTGCCGATGCTCAAGCTGATCGGCACGTTCTACCTGACTTCGATCGTGTTCGTGGTGGTCGTGCTCGGCATCATCGCGCGTGCGGTGGGCTTCAACATCCTGCGCTTTGTCGCCTACATCAAGGAAGAGATGCTGATCGTGCTCGGCACGAGCTCGTCGGAAGCCGCGCTGCCGCAACTGATGCTGAAGCTCGAAAAGCTCGGCTGCTCGCGCTCGGTGGTGGGCCTCGTGGTGCCGACCGGTTACTCGTTCAACCTTGATGGCACCAACATCTACATGACGATGGCCGTGTTGTTCATCGCTCAGGCCACCAACACCGACCTCACGTGGACGCAGCAGCTCACGCTGCTGGCGGTGACGATGCTGACGTCGAAGGGCGCGAGCGGTGTGACGGGTGCAGGCTTCATCACGCTGGCCGCCACGCTCGCCGTGGTGCCGACCATTCCGTTGTCGGGCATGGTGCTGATTCTCGGTATCGACCGCTTCATGAGCGAATGCCGCGCGCTGACGAACATTGTCGGCAACGGTGTGGCGACGGTGGTGGTGTCGGCATGGGAAAAGGAACTGGACCGCAACAAGCTGAACGCTGCGTTGCGGGGTGACGTGGCGGTCAAAGAGCCGGCCGAGGCGTAAGCCAGGCAACCGTCACGAGCACGACTTCGGCCGCGGACGCCCACCTATGAAAGCGGCGACCACGAGCCCGGCCCCCGCGCCGTCGGCCGACGAAGCTTACGCCGGCGACGCGGCGCCTTATGCCACAATATCCGATCCTTACCGATCGGATATTGCCAACGTGACGCGCCGCCTGCTGATCCTCTTCGCGCTCGTCGCCGGGCTCGTGGTGGCGTGCGGGCTGACTTACACCATCGCGTGGCAGAGCGGGATCGACAATTTGCGGCGCAACGCCGCGGTGCGGGTCGATCGCACGACCAGCGCGCTGAAAAGCACGCTCGAGCGCTACGAATCGCTGCCTTATCTGCTGGCCGAGCATCCCATTGTGCAAGACGTGCTGGTCGATCCCAGCCCTGCCAACGTCGAACGCGCCAATCTCTATCTCGAAGACCTCAACCGTCACGCGCGGGCAACGGTCACTTACATCATTCCGCTCGACGGCTATTGCGTCGCCGCGAGCAACTGGCACGGGCCGGGCAGCTTCATCGGCGCGGGCTATCAATTCCGGCCGTATTTTCTCGATGCGGTGAAGGGTGGCGTGGGCCGCTTCTTTGGTATCGGCACGGTTTCGCAGGCGCCGGGTTATTACATCTCCCAGGCGGTGCGGCGCGACGGCAAGATCGTCGGCGTGGCCGTCGTCAAACTCGATCTCGAATGGTTTCAGGGCGCGGATGCGTCCGAGCCTCTGGTTGTCGCCGACGATCACGGCGTGATCTTTCTGTCGTCGGTGCCGGCGTGGAAATATCACACGATCCGCCCGTTATCGGGGCAAGTCGCCGATTCGATCTATCAGGCGCGCCAGTATGCGCAGCAACCGATCGCGCCACTGCCGGTGACGATCGAGCGCACGCTCGAAGGCAATGCGCAGATCGTGCGGATCGGCGGTGGCCGCTATGCACCGCGTTATCTGGCGTCGCGGCGCGGCATGGGCGAGCCGGACTGGCATCTGATTACGATGTCGCCCGTCGGTCCTGTCGACGCCGATGCGCGCAAGGCGACCATTGTGACGGGCTTCGGCTACGTGTCGCTGGTGTTGCTCGCGTTCTACTGGAGAATGCGTCGCGCCCGGGTGCGCGAAGTAATGCGCAGCCGTTCGCTGCTGCAAAAGGCCTACGCTGAACTGAACCGGCGAGTGGCGGAGCGCACCGCGGATCTCTCGCAGGCGAATGAGCAGTTGCACAAAGAAGTCGCCGAGCGGACGCGCGCCGAGCAGGAACTGCGCGACGCGCACGACGAACTGATTCAGGCCAGCAAGCTCGCCGCGCTCGGTCAGATGGCGGCGGGCATCACGCATGAATTGAATCAGCCGCTTGCCGCGCTGCGCGGTTTCTCGGACAACACACGCGTGCTGCTCGAACGCGGCGATCAGGCGTCGGCGTTCGAAAATCTCGAAGCGATCGCGGCGCTCACCGAGCGCATGGGCAAGATCACCAATCAGTTGAAATTGTTTGTCGGCCGCGCGCGGCCGCGCAGTGCGCGTGCGCCGGTCATGCGAGCGTTGCGCAACGTCATCGCGCTGCTGCAGAAACGCCTGCAAGGCGTGGAAGTCGAGGTCGCCTTGCTCGATGCCGGCGCCGGCGTGCGCACGCCGCTGAATCTCGCCGACGATCCCGCCGATCTGGTTGCCAATTGCGACGATCTGCGACTTGAGCAGGTGTTGATCAATCTGCTCGGCAACGCGCTGGACGCAACGGCGGGGCTGATGCCGCCGCGCATTTCGATCGAGATCGAAACCGCTGAGTCGAGCGTGTCGTTCGCTGTGCATGACAACGGCCCAGGCATTCCGGACGATGTGCTGCCGCGTCTGTTCGAACCGTTCTTCACTACGAAAGAAATGGGTCAGGGGCTGGGGCTCGGCCTCGCGATTTCGTCGTCGATTGCGCGCGACTGCGGCGGCACACTGGTGGCGCGCAACGCGCCGGATGGCGGTGCATTATTCGTATTGACGCTGCGCCGCGCGCGCGTGCAGACGAGCTACACATCGGACCCGCTCACCACGGGTTCCTGAATCAGACGAGAACAACATGCTGAACGACGGCCTGCAAGTGCTGTATATCGAAGACGACGAACTGGTGCGGCGCGCCAGCGTGCAGAGTCTGCAACTGGCGGGCTTCGAGGTGATCGGCCATGCGTCGGCGGAATCCGCGGCGAAGATGATTAGCGCGGACTTCTCCGGGGTGATCGTCAGCGATATTCGCTTGCCTGGCGCGAGTGGACTCGAATTGCTTGCGCAGTGCCACGAACGCGCGCCCGACGTGCCGGTGATTCTGGTTACCGGCCATGGCGATATTTCGATGGCCGTACAGGCGATGCGCGACGGCGCGTATGACTTCATCGAAAAGCCCTTCGCATCCGAGCGTCTGATCGAAACCGTGCGACGTGCGCTGGAGCGCCGCAAGCTGGTGCTGGAGAACCTCGCGCTGCGGCGTGAACTGGCCGGACAGAACACGGTGGCGCCGCGCATCATCGGCCGTAGTCCGGCGATCGAGCAGGTGCGGCGGCTGATCGCGAATATCGCGCCGACCGACGCCTCGGTGCTGATCAACGGCGACACCGGCGCGGGCAAGGAGTTGATCGCGCGCAGTCTGCATGAACTGTCGCCGCGCCGTGACAAACCGTTTATCGCGGTGAACTGCGGCGCGCTGCCGGAACCGATGTTCGAGTCGGAAATGTTCGGCTATGAACCCGGTGCATTCACCGGCGCGGCAAAACGCCGGATCGGCAAGCTCGAACACGCTTCGGGCGGCACGCTGTTTCTCGACGAAATCGAGAGCATGCCGCTCGCGTTGCAGGTCAAGCTGCTGCGCGTGTTGCAGGACGGCGTGCTGGAAAGGCTCGGCTCGAACCAGCCGATTCGCGTGAATTGCCGTGTGGTGGCTGCCGCGAAGGGCGATATGGCGGAGCATGTCGCGGACGGCTCGTTCCGTCGCGATTTGCTATACCGGCTGAACGTGGTGACGATTGCGCTGCCACCGTTGGGTGAGCGTCGCGAGGACATCGTGCCGCTCTTCGAACACTTCCTGCTGGATGCGGCGGTGCGTTATCAACGCCCCGCACCGATTCTCACCGACCGGCAGCGTGCGAGCCTGATGCAACGGGAATGGCCGGGGAATGTGCGCGAACTGCGCAATGCCGCCGACCGCTTCGTGCTCGGTGTGGCCGACGATCCTGTCATGTCATTCGCCGACGACGGCGTAGCGACACAACCCTTGAAGGAACGTGTGGAGCAATTCGAGCGGGCGGTGATCGCGGAGGCGTTGGAGCAGGCGGGCGGCGTAGTGGCGGTCGCGGCAGACAAGCTGCAGCTTGGAAAGGCAACGCTCTACGAGAAGATCAAGCGATATGGCCTCGCGGCCAAAGGGGAAGGGGAGCGGTGAGAATTAAAAACGCCGGCGGCGAGGCGGTATAACCTCGGCGCCGGCGTGTTTGAATCTGGGTGTTGTTTAATTCAGGCTTTCGTTGCAATCAGGCAGCGTTCAGCGCTTTTTCCAGCAACTGGTCGAGTTCCGCGAATTGCGGTTCGCCGACATAGCGCTTCAGAATCTTGCCGTCCTTGTCGACCAGGAAGGTCGTCGGCGTGAGCTGCACGTTGCCGAACTGCTTGGCGGCCGAGCCGTCGTCCATGGCAACCTTGAACGGTAGCTGGCGGGTTTGCGTGTAGTTGGCCACGTACATCGGCGCGTCGTAGTTCATTGCGACGGCGACGAATTCGAGCCCTTTGCCCTTGAAGCGGTTATAGGTCTGGACCATCTGCGGCATTTCCTTCATGCAGGTGTCGCAGCTGGTCGCCCAGAAGTTGACCAGGTAGACCTTGCCTTTCAGATCGGCAGTGGAGACCTTCTGGCCCGAGAGCAACGTGAAGGTCGCATCGGGCACGCGCTGCTGGCCGGCGAACGCGAAATAGCCGGCAGTCGCAATCGCGATGGCCACGACGGCGATGATGATGGCGCGAAGCGGATTCGCGCGCCGTGCGGCAGTGGACGGGGTGGAGCTCATGAACGGAACCTCAAGAGTCGCGCAGAACGCGCGGAACAGTACGTGGATTTGGCCTGTTAAATCCGGTATTGCTTGGCGTCGTTATTGTAGCCCGATTCCGGCAACGCGGCAGCGGGCGGCCCGGGAGGCGATAATAGGACTTTACGTTTCTGTCAGCCCGATCTTCTGTCCCCATGCTCCGAACTGCTTTTCGCTTCCTCGCCCGAGTCTCGATCATCCCGTTTGGCCGCCCCGTTAGCCGTTCCCCACGTTTCGCCCTGACAGACGGTCGCCCGGCCGGCGTCGCTTTCCCCTTGCAGCGAGCGCGAGCAGTTCTCCGCACGGTGGCCTGCACGCTGGCGTTGGGCGGCGCGTTGGCAGCGTGTTCGCCGACCTTCGACTGGCGCACCATCATGAATAACGACAACGGCTACACGGTCGACTTGCCGGCCAAGCCGGACAACGATCAGCGCGCGGTCCAGATCGACGGCAAGCCGATGCAGATGGCGATGCAGACAGCCGAAGCCGGCGACGCCGTGTTCGCGGTCGGCACCGTAATGCTGCCGAGCGATGACGAAGCGACGCAACGCGCCGCCCTCGAATTCCTGCGCACGGGTCTCGCCCGTAACGTCGGCGCCGCGCCGGATGCGCACGCGGTGCAAATCCCGTTGGCCGCAGGCGGCAAGGTGCTGGGTCTGGAAATGAAACTGAGCGGCGAGGCTGGGTCGCAGCACGAAACGCGCACCGTCTATGCGCGGCTGGTCGCGCGTGGCCGGCATGTGTATCAGGCCGCGATCATTGCTTCCAAGCCCGTGCAGCAGGAACAGGTCGACCAGTTTTTTTCGTCGTTCCAGCTCTACTGAACGTTTAAAGCGGCATGTTTTTTGGCCGACCGGGTGGGCGACAAGTTTGTGGAAGACAGTGAAGGTTCCTTCGTAGCATCGCGTGCTAATTCCCGGTTTACGTTGAAGTTTTCCGGTTACTCACAGGTCCTGTGGATAACTCTGTTGAGAACTTCGCTTTTTTTGCCGTAGATGCCCATCCCGTGGGCATTCTGTCAGATCGAGTCCGCTCCGGTCGCTTGAAAAAGTCCAATCGAATCAATGCCTTTTGGATGCATGCTTCCGCGTGCCTTTCAGATGTTTCAAAATCTATCCGGAACGCGTACATGTGCATAAGTCAAGTCTTGACAGCCGATTTTTCGCCTTATACCGACCCAAAAGCCCGGCGATATTGGATGGCTTCACCGACTTGTGCAGCGCTCGGCATGGCGGTGCCGGCCAGGTCGGCGATGGTCCGGGCCACCTTCAGAACTCTGTAGTAAGCACGCGCCGACCAGCCGAAACGTTCGCCGGCCTGGCGCAGCAAAGCTTCTCCTTCCGCGTCGGGCCGACAGACCTCGTCCACTTCCCGTCCGCCCAGTTCCCGATTGGTTTTGCCTTGCCGGGCGAGTTGCCGCTCACGCGCGGCATTCACCCGCAGTGCGATCGCCGCACTGGACTCACCGGTGGTGGCGGAACGCGCCGACAGTTCCGCCGGCGTGAGCGCAGGAATCTCGAGCTGGATGTCGATCCGGTCGAGCAGCGGCCCGGACAGCTTGCGCAGATAGCGCGCCGCGATCTCAGGCGTGCAGCGGCAGCGGCCGTTGGGGTCACCGCGCCATCCGCAGGGGCAGGGGTTCATCGCCGCGATTAGCTGGCAAGCGGCTGGAAAATCCGCTTGCAAGGCGGCGCGCGAGATGGTGATGCGGCCGGCCTCGAGGGGCTCGCGCAGGGTCTCCAACACATGGCGGTCGAACTCAGGCAATTCGTCCAAAAACAGTACGCCCAGATGCGCCAGGGTGATTTCGCCGGGTTGCGGCGGATTGCGCCCGCCAACCAGCGCCGGCCCGCTCGACGAATGATGCGGCGCGCGAAACGGCCGCTGCCGCCATTGCGAGGGCGTAAAGCCGGCCCGGCTGGCGGACAGCAACGCGGCCGAGCTGAGCGCTTCGTCATCGGTCATGGGCGGGAGCAGGCCTGGCAGGCGGGCGGCGAGCATCGATTTGCCCGCGCCAGGCGGCCCGACCAGCAAGACGTGGTGTCCGCCGGCCGCAGCGACTTCAAGTGCGCGGCGCGCGCCGCGCTGGCCGATCACGTCGGCCATGTCCGGAATGGCGGTGGGCGCGGTCTCGCTGAGGTCGGGGGCCACGACAGGGTAAAGCCGGGCGTCGGGCGCTCCGGCCAGATGTGCGCACAGCGACGGCAGATCGGTGGCGCCATAGACGTCGACACCCGGCACTAGCGCTGCCTCGGCCGCGCTCGCGGCGGGTAGATAAAGCTGCGGGGCAGATTGAGCGGGCGTAACAGGCGTTGCCGGTCCGGCCGAAGTAATACAAGTACAAGTAGAAGCAGACACGCCCGCCACGCCGCCAGGAGAAGCAACGCTGCGGGCCGTTCCGCAGGCCATCGCGAAAGCCCCGCGCATCGGCCGCAGCGCGCCGGTCAGTGACAGTTCGCCGGCGAATTCACGATGCAGGAGCGACTCGGCCGGAATCTGCCCGCTCGCCGCCAGAATGCCTAAAGCAATCGGCAGATCGAAGCGGCCGGACTCCTTGGGCAAGTCGGCAGGCGCGAGATTGACAGTAATGCGCCGCACAGGGAAATCGAAGCTGCAGTTCTGCAGCGCCGCGCGCACGCGCTCGCGGCTTTCGCGCACTTCCAGATCAGGAAGGCCGACGATCGAAAAAGAGGGTAATCCGTTCGCGAGGTGGACCTCGACGGTTACTTCGGGCGCGCGGCCAGAGGCCGGCGCGCGACTGCGCACCACGGCAAGCGACATGTTTTCTCCCGTCGGACCGCGCGCAGATGGCGCGCGCAAATCCCCTAAAACGCTGATGACGTCACGGCTCGCTTGCCAGTGATGTGCAGCACTACGCAGCTAAAGCGCTGCGGGCCAAGCTTCAGGCTGCTGGCGTTGTGACCGGCAGTTTCTGTTCGAGCTCGGCGACGCGGCGCTCCAGTTCCTCGAGGCGCGCGCGAGTGCGCACCAGCACCTGGGTCTGCGTATCGAATTCCTCACGTGTGACCAGGTCGAGCTTGGAGAAGCCTTGCGACAGCATGGCTTTCACGTTGCGTTCGACATCTTTGGCCGGCGAGTTCTTGAACAGCTCGCTCATGCGGGCCTGAAAATCGTTAAAGACATCGTTCGGTTGTTTCATGGTGTTCCCCTTAATGCACAAAAAATGTGCATGTTTCATTGCGCCTGTGCTTTGTCACGTTGAATGGGCCGTCTTGGTGCATGGCCTGTTGCCTGCCGCTGCCGTATGAGCCCGTTTGGTGCGCGCTCAAACGTTAAAAGCCTTCGAACACTCTAGCAACGATCCATACGCCGCGCCACCGGTCCCCGCCAACGTTGGCCATCCGGCCAAGGCCGCTTGCGCCCCTTCTGCAGCATGCCCCGGACGAAGTCTGACACAACATGGCATGCGAGTTGCTGTTACTGCCCCGCGCGCACTGCCGGGTGCTTTTTACCGGCAGCGGAACGAGACCACGCGAACGGGTTACAGGATACGCAAACAGGGTTACGCAACGGGTTACGCAACTTAGCGAGGGATTTCATGAAACTCATTACCGCAATCATCAAGCCGTTCAAGCTCGATGAGGCGCGCGAAGCCTTGTCGGCCATCGGCGTCTCAGGCATCACGGTGACGGAAGTCAAAGGCTTCGGTCGTCAGAAGGGCCACACGGAACTGTATCGGGGCGCTGAATACGTCGTCGATTTCCTGCCGAAGGTGAAGATCGAGGCGGCTGTCTCGGACGACATCGTCGATCAGGCGATCGAGGCGCTCGAACGCGCGGCACGCACCGGCAAGATCGGCGACGGCAAGATTTTTGTCACGCCGATCGAGCAAGTGATTCGGATTCGCACCGGGGAGACCGGCGCGGACGCTCTGTAATACCAAAAGATAGCGACACAGATAGCGACAAGAGGAAACGAAGATGCGCAAATTATTGATGTCCATGCTGATGGCCGGTTCGCTGCTCGCGGGCGGTATCGGCGCCGCCCTCGCGGACGACGCTTCCGCCCCTGCAGCCGCCTCGGCGCCTGCTTCCGATACGACGGCGAGTGCGCCGGCGCCTGACGCTTCGGCAGCGCCTGCTGCCGCCGCGGCTTCGGCACCGGCCGCTGATGCGTCCGCCGCACCGGCTGCCAGCGCCGCTGCAGCCGCGCCGGCAGCATCGGACGCCGCACCTGCCGCCCCGACCGCGCCGTTCTCGGTCGATTCGTCGAAGATCAATTCGGGCGACACCGCCTGGATGCTGACCTCCACCGCGCTCGTCCTGTTCATGACGATCCCGGGTCTGGCACTGTTCTACGGCGGCATGGTCCGCAAGAAGAGCGTGCTCGCGATCCTGATGCAAAGCTTCGCGATCACCTGCCTGGTGTCGATCATCTGGGTCATCGTGGGCTACAGCCTCGCCTTCACGCCGGGCAACTCGTTCATCGGCGGCTTCTCGCGCTTCTTCATGGCGGGCATGAACTACATCAAGGGTGACAAGGCCACGACGCTGACCGTCAGCCACCTCGCACCGACGATCCCGGAAACGGTCTACGTCGTCTATCAGATGACGTTCGCGATCATTACCCCGGCACTGATCACGGGCGCGTTCGCCGACCGTATGAAGTTCTCGGCAATGCTCGTGTTCATGACGCTGTGGTCGATCATCGTCTACTCGCCGATCGCGCACATGGTCTGGGAACCGAGCGGCTGGCTGGCTAGCGCGGGCATCCTCGATTTCGCGGGCGGCACGGTGGTGCACATCAACGCCGGTATCGCGGCGCTGGTCTGTGCTCTGGTGCTCGGCAAGCGCGTCGGCTACGGCAAGGAAGCGATGGCGCCGCACAACCTGACGCTCACGCTGATCGGTGGCGCCATGCTGTGGGTAGGCTGGTTCGGCTTCAACGCGGGTTCGGCAGTGGCAGCAGACGGCCGTGCCGGTTTCGCGATGTTCGCAACGCAAGTGGCAACCGCAGCAGCAGCACTCGCATGGATGTTCGCTGAATGGGCAACCAAGGGTAAGCCGTCGGTACTCGGTATCGTGTCGGGCGCCGTGGCAGGTCTGGTGGCGATTACGCCGGCTTCGGGCTTCGTCGGTATGGCGGGTTCGCTGGTGATCGGTATCGCGGCAGGCGTGATCTGCTTCTGGTCGGCAACGTGGCTCAAGCACAAGCTCGGTTACGACGACTCGCTCGACGCGTTCGGCGTGCACTGCATCGGCGGTATCGTGGGTGCAATCCTGACCGGCGTGTTCGCGGTCAAGGACATCGGCGGCGCGGACGGCAGCGTCATCCTGCAAGCCAAGGGCGTGCTGACGACGCTGGTCTACAGCGGCGTGGTGAGCTACATCCTGCTGAAGGTGATCGATATGGTGATGGGCCTGCGCGTGACGGAAGAAGAAGAACGCGAAGGTCTGGACGTGAGCCTGCACGGCGAACACGTCGAATAAGGATTCCCCCGCAAGTCTCAGGACTTGCGGATCAGAATCAAGCGCAGCGACTTTGGCCCGCCTTCATGGCGGGCTTTTTTCTTGACGCGTCTCTTGTGAACAGCAGTTTTCCCCGCCTATCATGGCGATAGCGAGAATGCATTCGCATCCGCTTGCGAATGGAGAAAGCGTCCCCAAATGGACAAAGCATTTGCTCTACAATCTTTTTTCTCCAGTCTGCGAGTGATCAATGGTTCCGCACCTAGTTACGGCGTTAAACGGCCCGCTGCTCGACCTCGAGCGGAAGATCCTCGACGCTACCCCCGCCATCGAACGCTGGTTCCGGCTCGAATGGCAGGAGCACACGCCGCCGTTCTACTGTTCAGTCGACCTGCGTAACGCGGGCTTCAAGCTCGCGCCGGTCGACACCAATCTGTTTCCCGGCGCATTCAACAATCTGCCGCAGGAAGTGCTGCCGCTCGCCGTGCAGGCCGCGATGGCGTCGATCGAAAAGATCTGCCCGGACGCGAAGAATCTGCTGGTGATCCCCGAGCGCCATACGCGCAACGCGTTTTATCTGGAGAATGTCGCCCGTCTGGCCGCGATCATGCGCCAGGCTGGCTTGAACGTACGTTTCGGCACGCTCGACGAAAGCATCGTCGGACCGGTCACAATCGCATTGTCCGACGGCCAGAAGCTCGTCCTCGAACCGCTCGAGCGTTCGCAGCGGCGCCTCGGCCTGAAGAATTTCGACCCGTGCTCGATTCTGCTGAACAATGACCTGTCAGGCGGCATTCCGCCCGTGCTGGAAAATCTGCACGAGCAGTATCTGCTGCCGCCGCTGCATGCCGGTTGGGCCGTTCGCCGCAAATCGACGCACTTTTCCTGCTATGACGACGTCGCGAAGAAGTTCGCGAAGATGGTCGAGATCGATCCGTGGATGATCAATCCGTACTTCGCGCACGTCGAAGGCGTCGATTTCCAGGAGCGCACCGGTGAGGAAGCGCTAACGGATGCGATCGACGGTGTCCTGAAGAAGATCGCCAGGAAGTATCGCGAGTACGGTATTTCCGAGAAACCGTATGTTGTCATCAAGTCGGATGCGGGCACCTATGGCATGGGCGTGATGACCGTGCACGACGCCTCGGAAGTGGCCGCGCTCACCAAGCGCGAACGCGCCAAGATGGCCGCCACCAAAGACGGCCTCGAAGTGCATGACGTGATCGTGCAGGAAGGCGTGTACACCTTCGAGCGGATCGGCGAAGAAGTCGCCGAGCCGGTCGTGTACATGATCGACCGTTACGTGGTGGGTGGCTTCTACCGCGTGCACGGCAGCCGCGAGCGCGATCAGAATCTGAACGCGCCCGGCATGCACTTCGTGCCGCTCGGCTTCGAGCATACGGCCTTGCCGGATGCGCACGCCAAGCCCGGCGCGGCGGTGCCGAACCGCTTCTATATGTACGGCGTGGTGGCGCGGCTCGGGTTGCTGGCCGCATCGGTCGAACTGGAAAAGACCGATCCGGAAGCAATTCAGGTTTAAGCCTCGCGAGATGGTCGATGGCGGCATGCGTGCCGCCATCGTCATTTTCAGCGACTATATTTGACGATCAATGCCAAGCCCTAAGGGCGCACCGGAATCCTCATGGACATTCTTTTCATTGCCGATCCGCTCACTCAGTTCAAGATCTACAAAGATTCCACCTACGCGATGATGGCCGAAGCCGCACGCCGCGGTCACACGCTCTACACGTGCGAGCCGAAACATCTGGCGTGGACCGGCGGCGACGTCGAGGCGAACGTGCAGCGCTTTGCGATTACCGGCGACGTGACCGACCTCCATCGCGACACGTGGTACGCCGCTGAAGCGGCCACGCCGAAATCGCTGAAGAGTTTCAGCGCGGTCGTGATGCGCAAAGACCCGCCCTTCGACATGGAATACGTGACGTCGACGTGGTTGCTGGAAATCGCCGAACGCGGCGGCGCGCGCATTTTCAACAAGCCGCAGGCGATTCGCGATCATTCGGAAAAGCTGGCGATCGGCGAGTTCGCGGAGTTCGTCGCGCCGACGTTGGTGACGCGCGACGCCGCCCGTTTGCGCGCCTTCCATGAAGAACACGGCGACGTGATCCTGAAGCCGCTCGACGGCATGGGCGGCATGGGCGTGTTCCGCGTGAAGGCCGACGGCATGAATCTCGGTTCGATCATCGAGATGTTGAGCCACGACGGCGCGCGCTCGGTGATGGCGCAAAAGTTCATCCCCGAGATCAAGGAAGGCGACAAGCGCATTCTCCTGATCGGCGGCGAAGCGGTGCCGTTTTCGCTCGCGCGGATTCCTCAGGGCAATGAAGTACGCGGCAACCTCGCGGCGGGTGGACTGGGCGTGGCGCGCCCGCTCACAGATCACGACCGCAAGATCGCAGACATGCTCGCACCGGTGCTTGCCGCGCGTGGTCTGCTGCTGGTCGGGCTGGATGCGATCGGCGACTGGCTCACCGAGGTGAACGTGACGAGCCCGACGTGTTTCCGCGAGATCATGGATCAGACCGGCTTCGACGTCGCCGCGATGTTCATCGACGCATTGGAGCGCGCGGCCGCTTGAGGCGCAGCCCTTGAATGGCTGCCAAGCCCCCCAAACTGTGTAGTAAATCCGCATCAAGCGAAACACCAGCTTTGGCGAGAAAATGAGCCTGATACAATGCCCGCTCTTCCGCGCCAAGCCGACTGGAAGGTGTCTGTCAGACGCCACTGGCATGGATTGCGGACTGTGAACGAGCTGTTTCCCGCCTGTGCCCTGGCGATATCAGGCGCCGCGGGCCGCTCGTCAGGTGATGCGTTCCGGCCCTCACGACCCACGGCCAGTCGAGGGCGCTTACGAACCGGGCTTCGTCCCGGTCCACGGTTCGGGGCCGTTCTTTTGCAGTAAGGCTGACATGGCAGGCATTCTGATCATTGCGCACGCTCCGTTCGCCACCGCGTTGCGCGATTGTATTTCGCACATCTACGGTGGCTTGCCGGCTCGCATCGGCGTGATCGATGTATCGCCGGATTGCGATCCCGCACAGCAGGTCGCGTTTGCGCATTCGGAAATCGAGCGGCTCAAGGAAGAAAACGGCGCACTCGTGCTCACCGACATGTTCGGCGCCACGCCGGCGAATATCGCCGGGCGGCTCGCTTCGGTGCCGAACGTTCGTGTGCTGTGTGGCGTCAATCTGCCGATGCTGGTGCGCGCAGTCTGTTATCGCGCAACGCCGCTCGACACGCTGGTCGACAAAGCGCTCGCTGGAGCCACCAAGGGCGTACACGCAATCGGGCCTGCCACGCCGGCGCCGGTTGCGCCGCCCGCGGGGTCCAGTGACTGTTTGCCCGCTTTGCCGCCAGAGGCCGCCGCCGCTGACTGTTTGCAAGCGCTGCCGGCCGAGGCCGACCTGACTCAGAAAGCCGGCTCGACTGGGTTGTAAGCGGATCTCACGGCTTTAAACGATTGCGATTGGGTCGCGCCCAATCGCAGCTGGTTTGCAGTTTCACCTTTCACTACAACACTTACCCGCGCTTCGGACCATCACATGCTGCAACAGGAAACGACTATTGTGAACAAGCTGGGGCTGCACGCGCGCGCGTCGGCCAAGTTGACGCAACTCGCGGGCAACTACCAGGCGGAAATCTGGATGAGCCGCAATGGCCGCCGTATCAATGCCAAGAGCATCATGGGTGTGATGATGCTGGCCGCGGGTATAGGCAGCACGGTGCTCATCGAAACAGAAGGCACCGACGAAAAAGAAGCCATGGACGCATTGTTGAAACTGATTGCTGATAAATTCGGCGAAGGTCAGTGAATTCACGCGTTACCGTTGCCTGAAGCAAAATGCCGCGGCTGTCCGCGGCATTTTTTTTAGCGCGAGACAATCGCAGCTTGAGAAGCGCCTGCTCGCGGCGCGCGGGGGTTCGCGTTGCCGGAGCGCATGTTCGCCGAAGGCGCATTGTTGTGGATGGTTACGGTATTTCGTGCTGCGCTGCACACAGCCCTAACGTATCTACAACGGGCGCGGAATTTATAATGGCCAGCAGAGTCTGAGAGCATTGCAGCGGTTTGCCGCGGCATCACACAACTAGAGGAGGTGCGCGTGTCCTTCACGCTGCATGGAATTCCCGTGTCACGCGGTATCGCCATCGGGCGGGCCTATCTGATCGCCCCGGCTGCACTTGACGTAGACCACTATTTGATCGAACCCGCCCAGATCGAGGGCGAGATCGAGCGCTTCCGCACGGCCCAGCAACATGTGCATTACGAGCTCGACACGTTGCGCGCCGATCTCGCGGCAGACGCGCCGAGCGAAATGGGCGCGTTCATCAACGTTCATTCAATGATCCTGAACGATGCAATGCTCGTGCAGGAAACCATCGACCTGATCCGTACGCGCCGTTACAACGTGGAGTGGGCGCTCACCGAACAGCTCGAGCGCCTGTCGCGTCATTTCGACGATATCGAAGACGAATACCTGCGCGAGCGGAAAGCCGACATCGAACAGGTGGTGGAGCGCGTGCTGAAGGCGCTCGCCGGCGCATCGGTGGCGCTGGTGGACGGCGTGCACGGTACGTGCGACGAGATGATCGTGGTCGCGCACGACATCGCGCCGGCCGACATGATGCAGTTCAAAACGCAAACGTTTCAGGGCTTCGTCACCGATCTCGGCGGACGGACTTCGCATACGGCGATTGTCGCGCGCAGCCTCGGCATTCCGGCTGCGGTCGGCGTGCAGCATGCGAGCCAGTTGATCCGGCAAGACGACCTGATCATTGTCGACGGAGATCACGGCATCGTGATCGTCGATCCCGCACCCATCGTGCTGGAAGAATATTCGTACCGTCAGAGCGAAAAAGCGTTGGAGCAGCGCAAGCTGCAACGCCTGAAGTTTTCGCCTACGCAAACACTTTGCGGCACGCGCATCGAACTGTGCGCGAACATCGAGTTGCCGGAGGACGCGCGCGCGGCGGTCGATTCGGGCGCAACCGGGGTGGGCCTGTTCCGCACCGAATTCCTGTTCATGAATCACAAGCACCAGTTGCCGGAAGAGGAAGAGCAGTTTGCGGCCTATCGTCGCGCGGTCGAGTTGATGAACGGCTTGCCGGTGACGATCCGTACGATCGACGTCGGCGCCGACAAGCCGCTCGATTCGATGGCTGGGGGCGACGGCTACGAAACCGCGCCGAACCCCGCCTTGGGGCTCAGAGCGATTCGCTGGAGCCTCTCGGAACCGCAGATGTTCCTGACGCAACTGCGCGCGATTCTTCGTGCGTCGGCGTTCGGCAAGGTGAAGATTCTGATTCCGATGCTCGCCCACGCGCAGGAGATCGATCAGACGCTCGATCTGATTCGCGAGGCCAAGCGTCAACTGGACGATGCCGGCATTGCCTACGATCCGAACGTGCAGGTCGGCGCGATGATTGAGATTCCGGCCGCCGCGATTGCGTTGCCGCTGTTTCTCAAGCGGCTGGATTTCCTGTCGATCGGCACGAACGATCTGATCCAGTACACGCTGGCGATCGATCGCGCGGATAACTCGGTCGCGCACCTGTACGACCCGCTGCACCCGGCGGTGCTGCATCTGATCGCCTTCACGCTGCGCGAGGCGAAGCGGGCGGGGGTGCCGGTGTCGGTGTGCGGCGAGATGGCGGGCGACCCGGCATTGACGCGTCTGTTGCTCGGCATGGGCCTCACCGAGTTCTCGATGCACCCGAGCCAGTTGCTGGTGGTCAAGCAGGAAGTCCTGCGCTCGCATCTGAAGACGCTCGAGAAGCCGGTGGCCGACGTGTTGGCTTCGTTCGAACCGGAAGAGGTGCAGGCGGCGCTCAAGCGCGTGATACTGGCTTGAAACTGAAAATCCGGATTGGTGGGTTCAAATGAAAAACGCCGCACATATGTGCGGCGTTTTCCTTTTAGCGTCTTGCCTGCGTAGGCTCAGGCCTGATGCCGTTGCCCACATACCGGGCAATCCGGCTGACGCGCAATGCGCATCGTGTTCCATTCCATACGCAGCGAATCGAGCATCGTAAGACGGCCCATCAGCGGCGTGCCGATTTCGCCGATCACTTTCAGTGCTTCAGCCGCTTGCATCGAACCGATGATCCCGACCGTGGGCGCGAACACGCCCATCGTCGAGCACGCGACTTCCTCGAACGGTTGATCTTCCGGGAACACGCACGCATAGCAGGGCGACGCTGCATCGCGGAAATCGAAAGTGCTGATCTGGCCGTCGAAGCGCAAGGCCGCGCCTGAGACCAGCGGCACACCATGCTTCACGCAGGCGCGATTGATCGCGTGGCGCGTCGCGAAGTTGTCGGTGCAATCGAGCACGACTGCGGCGTGCGGCACCTCGCGGTCGAGCCATGCATCGTCGACGCGTTCGGCCACCGCGTTCACCACCACCTCAGGATTGATCTGGGCGATTGCATCGCGCCCGGACTCCACCTTCTTGCGCCCGACAGACGCCGTCACATGCAAAATCTGCCGCTGCAGGTTGGTCAGGTCGACCGTATCTTCATCGACCAGCGTCAGACGGCCAACGCCTGCCGCCGCCAGATACATCGCTGCCGGCGAGCCCAGGCCGCCCGCACCGACAATGATCGCGTGCGCGTCGATAAAGCGCTGCTGCGCCTCGATGCCGATTTCGTCGACGAGGATGTGGCGGGAATAGCGGAGGAGTTGGTCGTCATTCATGGCGGGGCGCGTGGAGTGTCGCGCAATGAGATGCAGGACCGATGGCCTGCCGTGCGCGGTTTCGTTATTTTAATCGCGCGGGGGAGCGGGTGTTCTTGCTGGTGCCGGATATTACAACGGTACTGCTACGTGTCTTCGCAGCACGTTCCGCTGCGAAGACACGTTGGGTTTGCTGCTTAGTTGCTTTGCGTAGCAGGCGCCGAGGCCGGTGCCGATGCGCCCGGTACCGGTTGCGTCGGCTTCACCGCGACCGGCGCGGAGGCCGATGCTGCCGGCTTGTTCTGCGCGAGACGCCGCTCGGTCAGCGACTTCGATTCCTGCACCGGCTTGCCTTCCAGCTTGTTCAATGCCTGCGTCAGCATGAAGTCGTCGGTCGAACCGAACTCGACCGGCTTGCGCTCACGATCCTTCTGACGCTGTTCCGGCGTCTTCTTGTCGTTCTGCTCTTCAAGCTGGCGCAGTTGGTCCATGCGCTCCTGTTCGCGCTGTTCCGCTTCCTTCTTCTCGTTCGGATCCTGCGTGTTCGCAAGGTGGTTCGAGTAGTCGACTTCGCGGGTCACCAGTGCGTCGTCCGGATCGCCTTCCGCGTATTGATCGACCGCGATGTCAGGACGGATGCCCTTGTTCTGGATCGAACGGCCGCTCGGCGTGTAGTAGTACGCCGTGGTCAGACGCAGTGCCGTTTCAGCCGTCATTGGACGGACGGTTTGCACCGAGCCCTTGCCGAAGGTGGTCTTGCCGACGATCAGCGCACGATGCTGATCCTGCAGCGCGCCCGCGACGATTTCCGAAGCCGACGCCGAGTAGGCGTTGGTCAGCACGATCATCGGCACAGTCTTGAAGATCGGTGCTTCGTCTTTCAGCGGATCGCTGTCGAACGATTGCAGGCGGTAGTTATCGTACGTGTCGCGATAGACCTGCTTCGAATCCGGAATCTGGCCGTTGGTGGACACCACAACCGAATTCGGCGGCAGGAACGCGCCGGCAACACCAACCGCGCTTTGCAGCAGACCGCCACCGTTATTGCGCAGGTCGAGCACGAGACCCTTCAGGTTCGGCTGTTGACGGGCGATGTCTTGCAGCTTCGCAGCCAGATCAGGCGTGGTGCGTTCCTGGAAGCTGGTGATGCGGACATACGCGTAGCCCGGCGCCAGGATCTTCATCTTGACCGACTGGACCTTGATGATCGCTCGCGTCACGGTGAGTGGGAACGTACGGTCGTCGGTCTTGCGGAAGATGGTCAGCGTGACCTTGGTGCCCGGATCGCCGCGCATCTGCTTGACGGCCTGGTCGAGCGTCATGCCGCGCACCGGCTTGTCATTGATACGGGTGATCAGGTCGCCCGGACGGATGCCGGCGCGGAACGCGGGGGTGTCTTCAATCGGCGAGATCACCTTGATCAGGCCGTCTTCTGACGAAATTTCGATGCCAAGACCCGCGAAGCGACCCTTGGTCTGCTCCTGCAGTTCTTCGTAATCGGTCTTGTCGAGATACGACGAGTGCGGGTCCAAGCTCGACACCATGCCCTTGATCGCGGCGGTGAGGAGCTTTTTATCGTCTACCGGTTCGACGTACTCATGCTTGATTTGCCCGAAGACTTCGGCAAAGAGCCGGAGTTGGTCCAGCGGCAACGGTGCGACGGCGCTCGAGGCCGCGCTGGCGGGTTGCTGGGCCGAGGCGGAGAGTTGCAGGGTGGCAAATGCGCCGGTAGCAAGGCCCGCGGCAATCAGGCCGATATTTTTCAGGTTCTTTCGCATAGAGTCTGTTGCGGTCGGGAGCGCGTGGCAGCGTCGATAGAGATGGGGACGGACAAGTATAACTGCACACCCGCCCAGTCAGTGCGCAGCGCAGGCAATCGTGATTCGACAGCGCCGGCGGGCCCTGGTTCGTGAGCCGGCGCTCGCGCCGCTGAAGTAATGTGCAGTAACGGCAAGATGACAGTGCGATGGCGCAATTGACAGCCGGCGGGCAGCGTATGCCGGTAGGTCTTGCCGATGGAACGGCCCGTTCGCCGGGCCCCCGCTGCAAGTTTTCACTGCAGACGGGGGCCGCGGCGGCCGGTGGCCCCGGTTTAGCCCGCCTTGCCCTGCTTGGCCACAGCGGCCTGTGCCTTCGCAATCGCGTCCTGGTCGCCCAGATAGTAGTGCTTGATCGGCTTCAGGTTTTCGTCGAGTTCATAGACGAGCGGCACGCCGTTCGGGATATTCAGGCCGACGATGTCGTCGTCCGAAATGTTGTCGAGGTACTTCACCATGGCGCGGATCGAGTTGCCGTGCGCGGCGATCACGACCTTGCGGCCCGACTTGATGGCCGGCGCAATCGACTCGTTCCACAACGGCAAAACGCGTGCGACAGTATCTTTCAGGCACTCGGTGAGCGGCAATTCCTCACGCGGCACCTTGGCGTAGCGCGGATCGTTGTAGGGTGCGCGTTCGTCCGACGGATCGAGCGCCGGCGGCGGCGTGTCGTAGCTGCGGCGCCAGACCAGCACCTGTTCGTCGCCGAACTTGGCGGCGGTTTCCGCCTTGTTCAGACCCGACAGCGCGCCGTAGTGGCGCTCGTTCAGGCGCCACGAGTGCACCACCGGCAGGTACATCAGATCCATCTGGTCCTGTACGTGCCACAGGGTGCGGATCGCGCGCTTGAGCACCGACGTGTAGGCGATATCGAACGAATAGCCCGATTCCTTCAGCAGCACGCCCGCCTGCTGCGCTTCACGATTGCCCTGCTCGGTGAGGTCGACGTCGACCCAGCCCGTGAAGCGGTTTTCCTTGTTCCACGTCGATTCGCCGTGGCGGATGAGAACGAGTTTGTACATGAGATTGCCGGTCGGTAGTAAGGAAGCGGTAAAGCGCTGCGAGGGTCCTCTAGAGGAGCGCCGCCATCGCGTCAGACGGTTATTTTATAATGGGTGGATTGCCCTTTTCGATTTCTCTCTTTTTCGGCGGATTTTCCGTGAAGTTTTTCACTGATTACACAAACCTTGTACTGATCGCAATCGTCCTCATCTCCGGTGGGTTGCTGCTGTGGCCGACGATCAGCCGGCGTGGCCGCGGTGGCCTGTCGGCCGCTGAAGCCACCCAACTGATCAACCGGCGCAATGCGGCGGTCATCGATCTGCGTCCGTCCGCCGACTTTGCCAAGGGCCATCTGCCCGCGGCGCGGCACCTTGAATTTGCAGAGCTGCAGGCGAAAGTCGCGCAACTCGTGAAGAACAAGAGCAACCCGGTGCTGCTGGTATGCCAGACCGGCCAGCAGTCGAACAAGGCAGCGCGTATCGTGCAGGATGCGGGATACGCCGAAGTCCATGTTCTCGAAGGCGGTGTCGACGCCTGGCAGAAAGCCGGTATGCCGGTTGTGAAACAAGGAGCAGCCAAGTGAACAAAGTCATCATGTACAGCACCCAGGTGTGCCCGTATTGCCAGATGGCCGAACGTCTTTTAAAGTCGCGCGGCGTCGAGCACGTTGAAAAGGTACTGATCGACAAGGACCCGGCCCGTCGTGAAGAAATGATGACCCGGACCGGTCGCCGCACAGTGCCGCAGGTGTTCATCGGCGAGACGCATGTCGGCGGGTACGACGATCTGTCCGCGCTCGATCGCGCGGGCGGTTTGATGCCTCTGCTCGAACCTGCCTGAACGAAGCTGCCTGACTGGTGCGCCGGCCGGCGCGTGAGTCAGTCGGGTGAAATACAAGTCGGCGCGTGCTGGCCCTTCAAGGACAACCTCGAGGGCCGGCGATGCGCCGCAACGATCTGGCGGCCCGTGGAGTCATGGGCCGCCGCCATGCATACCTATCAGGGAATCACTCAATCATGTCCGACGAGAATAACCAGCCGTTCTTCAACATCCAGCGCATCTACCTGAAGGACATGTCGCTCGAGCAGCCGAATTCGCCGGGCATCTTCCTCGAGCAGGAAATGCCGTCGGTCGAAGTCGAAGTCGACGTGAAGGCCGAGCGCCTCGCCGACACCGTGTTCGAAATCCTCGTGACGGGCACGGTCACGGCCAAGGTGTCGGACAAGGTTGCGTTCCTGATCGAAGCCAAGCAAGCCGGCATTTTCGACATCCGCAACATTCCGGCTGATCAGATCGATCCGCTGGTCGGCATTGCCTGCCCGACGATCCTGTTCCCGTACCTGCGCTCGAACATCGCCGACGCGATCACCCGCGCAGGCTTCCCGCCGATCCACCTCGCCGAGATCAACTTCCAGGCGCTGTACGAGCAACGTCTCGCGCAAATGGGCGGCCAGGAAGGCGCGGCGCAAAACGGCGTCACGCATTAAACGCGTCCGTTCGGTGTCGGCTATGAAGGTTGCTGTCCTCGGCGCCGGCGCATGGGGCACAGCCCTCGCCGGACATCTGGCCGCACGGCACGACACGGTGCTGTGGGCGCGTGAACCCGCGCTCATCGCCGATCTCTCCGCTTCGCACGAAAACGCCCGCTATCTGGCGGGCGTTGCGTTGCCGGCGTCCCTTCGCTATGAAGCCGATCTGAATGCAGCGCTCGACCACGCGCTCGCCGACGACGCGTTATGCGTCGTGGCGACGCCCGTCGCCGGTCTGCGGGGTTTGTTCCGGGCGATGCACGACGCGGGCAAAGTGCCGGCGCATGTGGTGTGGTTGTGCAAAGGATTCGAAGCCGACTCGCAGTTGTTGCCGCATCAGGTGGTCGCGGCTGAATTGCCGGGGCATGGCAGTAACGGCGTGCTGTCGGGTCCGAGTTTCGCTCGTGAAGTCGGACAGGGCTTGCCGGTCGCGTTGACGATCGCGAGTACGTCATCGACATGCCGGGAGCGCACGGTTGCCGCGTTCCATCATGGCGCCATGCGCATCTATACGGGTGATGACATCGTCGGCGTGGAAGTGGGCGGCGCGGTGAAGAACGTGCTGGCGATTGCCACGGGTATTGCCGATGGCCTCGGCCTCGGTCTCAATGCACGCGCGGCTTTGATTACGCGTGGTCTCGCTGAAATGTCGCGCCTCGGCGTGACGCTAGGCGGACGGGCGGAGACGTTCACCGGTTTGACCGGGCTGGGCGATCTGATCCTGACCGCCACGGGTGATCTCTCGCGCAATCGCACAGTCGGCGTGCAGCTCGCTGCGGGCCGTACGCTCGACGACATCCTCGGCGGCCTCGGTCACGTGGCCGAAGGTGTGCGTTGTGCGCAAGCTGTGTTGGCAATCGCTCGCGCTCATGCGATCGAGATGCCGATTACGCAGGCGGTCTGTGCCGTGCTGTTCGACGGCGTAGCGCCCCGCGACGCCGTCAGCGCCTTGCTGCGGCGCGATTCGAAAGCAGAATAAGTCTTGTCTTTCAGCCGTTTAGCGCGAAAAGCGCTGAACGGCTGCCCGCCATCGCTGTCCACGTTTTATCGACGCTTCGGACCAGCGAGGTTCTCATGCCCAGTTTTAACAATTGCACGCTAGAAGCGCGCGTGGTCGACATCACGACACTCGCCGTGGATGCGATCGTCAATGCCGCGAATACTTCGTTGCTAGGCGGGGGCGGCGTGGATGGCGCGATTCACCGCGCGGCCGGCAAGGAATTGCTGCGTGAGTGCGAAACGCTCGGCGGCTGCGCAACCGGCGACGCGAAAATCACCCGTGGCTACCAGTTACGGGCAAAACACGTGATCCATGCGGTCGGCCCGGTCTGGCAGGGTGGTGTGCGCGGCGAGGCGGACCTGCTTGCCTCCTGTTATCAACGCTCACTCGAAGTCGCGCATCAGGCGCATTGCACGAGCATTGCATTCCCCGCGATTAGTTGCGGCATCTACCATTTTCCTGCCAACGAAGCCGTGCAGATCGCCGTGGGCGCTGTGCTTGAAACTTTGCCACGCACCCCGAAAATCGAGCACGTGGTGTTCGCCTGTTTCGACGAAGCCATGCTCGCGCGCTACGAAACCGAATTGAAGCGCCGTCAGGCGCCGCCGTCAAAGCCGGTCTGACGCCACGCTTCGAACACGACCACGGCGACCGTATTCGAAAGATTCAGGCTGCGGTTGCCCGGCCGCATCGGCAGACGCACGCGTTGTTCATTGGCGAATTGATCGAGCACGGTGTCAGGCAGGCCGCGCGTTTCTGCGCCGAATACGAACCAGTCGCCGGATTGAAACGCATGCTCGTGAAACCGGCCCGAGCCACGGGTGGTGAAGGCGAACATCCGCGCCGGGTCGGGCGTCTCCTTAGCGACGAACGCTGCCCAATCGGCATGCACGTTCATCTGCGCATACTCGTGATAGTCGAGACCGGCGCGGCGTAACTTGGCGTCGTCGAGCGGAAAGCCGAGCGGCTCGATCAGATGCAGCCGTGCGCCGGTGTTGGCGCACAGGCGGATAACGTTGCCGGTGTTCGGCGGGATTTCGGGTTCGACGAGAACGACATTGAACATGATGGCTTCTGATAGAGACTAGTTTTTCGGCGTACGCAGCGCGACGAAGTTGGTGACGCGCCGCGCACCGGCAGCTTTGAGCGTACGCGCCAGCGCTTCGAGGGTCGCGCCGGTCGTCATCACATCGTCGACGATGCCGACATGCAGACCTTGCACCGGTCTGGCGACCTTGAATGCGCGGCCCACGTTCAAGCGGCGCGCGTCCAGGTCGAGCCGCGATTGCGGCGCGGTGTGAATCACACGATGCAGCAAGGTGGCGTCGCTGCGCACATTCAGCGCGCGGGCCAGGGGCCTCGCAATCTGCCAGGCCTGGTTGTAGCCGCGCTCAGTAAGACGTTTGTTGGCCAGCGGCACAGGCGCGAGCACATCGGGCTTGTCCGTCGCGTCCACCCATGAATCCCCTGCGAGCCGCGCAAGGCGTTGCGCAAACTCGCGCGCCAGCATCAGCCGGGCACGGAATTTCAGCCCGAGCGCCAAGGCATCGAGCGGCTGGCGGTAATCGGCAAGAGCAAAGGTCGCCTCGAACGGCGGCGGCTCGCCGATGCAATCCGCACAGCGATATTGCGCGTGGCCCGCCCAGCGCGTTCCGGACAAAGGGACCGCGCACATCGTGCAGCGCAATCTGGCTTCGTTCCAGTACGCCTCGTCACAACCAGCACACAGCGTTTTATGCGACAAATTGCCGCACAGTGCGCACAGGTTCGGCAACGCAGCGTGCATCACATGCGGCCACGCCGAATATAAGCCGCGCGTGAAGCGTGCAAAAAGTGCGTTCGAGCCGCCGGGAGACGAGGAATTTTTTCGGAATGGCATGATTGGACCGCCCGTAAAGGCCTTTCACGCTGAATGGACGGAAGCGAACGAGTATACTTCGTGCTCTACGCCAGTACGACACCCATGCCCCCAACTACGTCTCAATCTGGCCGTCCGGCCTATGATTCCCGGCGCCTCAGGCAAATTTTCGACCGCCGTGCGGCGACCTTCGACCAGGTCGCGTTCCTGCCGCGCGAAATCGCGCAGCGCATGCGCGAACGCCTCGACTACATCAAGGTTGCGCCGTCGAGCGTGCTCGACGCCGGTTGCGGTGCGGGCGAAGACATCCCCGGATTGCGCGAACGCTTCCCCGAGGCGCCGGTGTTCGGCACCGACCTGTCGCACGGAATGCTCAGCCGCGCGCTGCATCACGATTCCGGCGACACGAGCTGGCGGCGCTTTTTGCCGGCCACGCTCGGCAAGGCACTCGGCGCCCGTGGTCCGCGTTTCGCGCAGGCCGACTTCTCGGCGCTGCCGTTCGCGGCCGGCGCCTTCGAATTCATCTGGTCCAATCTCGCTCTCCACTGGCACTCGCGGCCCGATCTCGTGTTTCCCGAGTGGCAACGCGTGCTGAAAGTGAACGGCCTGCTGATGTTCAGCACGCTCGGCCCCGATTCGCTGAAGGAATTGCGCGGCACCTACGCCGAGGTCGAGGCCGCACATGGCGTTGCCTCGCGCAAGCACGTGATCGACTTTGTCGACATGCATGACCTCGGAGACATGCTGGTCGAGAGCGGTTTCGAGATTCCGGTGATGGATCAGGAAACACTCACCATTACATATAAGTCACCCGAGTCGCTGCTCGCGGATGTGCGCCGTTGGGGCGCCTATCCGTTCGAGCGCGAGAGCACCTCGAATGCTGTCGCGCGTAGGCTGCACAAGGCTTTGCTGGCGGCGCTCGAAGCCCGCCGGCGCGCCGACGGCACGATCGCGCTGACCTTCGAAGTGATCTACGGCCACGCCTGGAAAGCCGTGCCACGCACCACGGCCGAAGGGCATGGGATCGTGCGGCTCGAGGATATCGGACGAGGCTCGTCGAGGAATCGGTGAGGAATCAACGAAGCGGTAAAGAGGACATCTGTTATGTCTGAAATTACCGCTTCAAAAGACGCGTGAAAGCTGCGTCAAAACGGCGCGGAGGCTTGTCGCACCGGGCTTGTGGGCCGATTGAGGCTTGCTTGTGGATGCCATGGATCGCGCCTATAATGCGTCAGTTTGTCGCCCGGAGTTCCCACATTTGGGGCGGCAGGCCCGAGGCATAGGGCTGCAACATGAAGTGACGCGGCAGTAATCAAGTAGCTGGATTCTGTGGTCGCAAGCAATGGCCGCAGGCGGTGATCGGAGACGGTCGGCGGGAGGCAGCGATGGAAGCATCAGATCTGCTGGCGGATTCAGAACCAGTTCTCAAAGACTGGACGATGAAGCGCAACTGTTCGATATCACCGCGGCAGTTTGTATGTTTCTACGTGTCGCTTGCGTTGTTCTCGTTGGCAATTGCTTTCATGCTGGTTCTGGTCGGCGCCTGGCTGGTGTTGCCGTTCACCGGTATTGAATTGCTGGCGGTGGGCATCGCGTTTGCCATATATGCGCGTCATGCTGTCGATTACGAGCGCGTCCGGCTGTTTCAGAACCGGCTCGTGATCGAGCAGGTCAGCGCCGAGCGGCTCACGCAGTTCGAATTCAATCCGCGCTGGGTGCGGATCGAACCGGGCGCAACGCCGCGTGACCAGATCAAACTGGTCTCGCGCGGACAGACGATCATGATCGGGCAACATCTCGCGCAGTATCGGCGCGCGCAGTTCGCAGGCGAATTGCGCATGTGGCTCACGCGTTGTTAGACGTGTTGAGACGCGCGGCGTTCACGGGGAGCGCGAGACAGCCTGCCAGCGGGGTCGAGGGTTTGAATGGAAATTTTGGGTAAGGAAGCTATGAAAACAATCAAGCGAGCCCTCATGGGCGTGCTGGCGATGAGCGGACTGCTTTTCGCCGGGGCGGCCCTGGCAGTGGGCGATGTTCCGGGCGGCCCTGCCGTCAACGAGATCAATCTCCAGCCGCCGGCGACGAAAATCGCTGAGGAGCTCTACAGCCTCCACACGTTCATGCTGATCCTGTGCACGGTGATCTTCGTCGGCGTGTTCGCAGTGATGTTCTATTCGATGTTTGCGCACCGCAAATCGAAAGGCCATAAAGCTTCCCATTTCCACGAAAGCACTACCGTCGAAATCATCTGGACGATCGTGCCGTTCGTCATCGTCGTGCTGATGGCGCTCCCCGCCACCAAGACCGTCGTCGCGATGAAGGACACCACGAACGCCGACGTCACCATCAAGGTCACGGGCTACCAGTGGAAGTGGGGCTACGACTATGTGAAGGGTCCGGGTGAGGGCATCAGCTTCCTGTCCACGCTGGCCACGCCGCGTGCGCAAACCGATGGCCGCGAACCGATTTCCACCACGTACCTGCAGGAAGTCGACAATCCGCTCGTCGTCCCGGTCGACAAGAAAATCCGCATCATCACCACCGCGAACGACGTGGTCCACTCCTGGTACGTGCCGGCTTTCGGCGTGAAGCAGGATGCGATCCCGGGCTTTGTGCGCGACACGTGGTTCAAGGCTGACAAGACCGGCACCTTCCGCGGCTTCTGTACGGAACTGTGCGGCAAAGAACACGCGTTCATGCCGGTGGTGGTCGAAGTGCTGTCGGCAGACGACTACGCGAAGTGGGTCGATACGCAGAAGAAGAAAATGGCCGCCGGCCAAGACGATCCGAACAAGACCTACACCATGGCTGAGCTGATGGAGCGCGGCGGCAAGGTGTACGCAGCGAACTGCGCGGTCTGCCACCAGCCGACCGGTAAGGGTGCAGGTGCATTCCCGGCGCTGGACGGCAGCAAGATCGCCAACGGCCCGATCGCCGAGCACGTGAGCCTGGTGCTGAAGGGCAAGAACGCGATGCCTTCGTGGGCGCCGACGCTGAACGACGTCGAAATCGCTTCGGTCATCACGTACGAACGTAATTCGTGGGGCAACCACACCGGCGACATTCTCCAGCCGAAGCAGATTCTGGACGCCCGTAACGGCAAGCTGCCGGAAGGCGGCGATCATCTGGCCAGCGCAGGCGCAGCAGCTAGCGGCGCAGAAGCAGCTTCGGGTGCAGCGTCTGCCTCTGGTGCAGAAGCCGCTTCGGCCGCCTCGGACACCACGGCTGCACTCCCGGCAAGCATCTACTTCGACACCGGCAAGAGCACGCTGCCGGCCGACGCGAAAGCGGCGGTCGACGCGGCCGCGGCCTACGCGAAAGCACACCCGGACGCCAAGTTCACGCTGTCGGGCTTCACCGACGCCACCGGCTCTGCCGAAGTCAACGCGAAGCTCGCGAAGACCCGTGCCGAAGCCGTGCGCGACGCGCTGAAAGCAGCCGGCATTGCCGAAGACCACATTATTTTGAAGAAGCCGGAAACGATCACGGGCGGCAGCGACGCAAAAGAAGCCCGGCGTGTCCAGATCAGCCCGGCTGCCTGACGTGTTCATGGTCAGCACCGCAGTATTCGCATTAGGAGATTGTCATGTCTAGCATCGGACACGATGTAACCGCGGGCCACGAGCACGTGCACGGCGACCATGCCCACGAAACGCCGCATGGCTGGCGTCGTTGGCTGTTCGCAACCAATCACAAGGACATCGGTACGCTGTACCTGATCTTCTCGTTCACCATGTTCCTCTCCGGGGGCGTGATGGCGCTGATGATCCGTGCCGAACTGTTCGAGCCGGGTCTGCAGATCATGCGCCCCGAGTTCTTCAACCAGTTGACCACCATGCACGGCCTGATCATGGTGTTCGGCGCGATCATGCCGGCCTTCGTCGGCTTCGCGAACTGGATGGTGCCGCTGCAGATCGGCGCATCGGACATGGCTTTTGCGCGGATGAACAACTTCAGCTTCTGGCTGCTGCCGGTGGCTGCGGTGTTGCTGGTCGGTTCGTTCTTCGCACCGGGCGGCGCGACCGCCGCGGGCTGGACGCTGTACGCACCGTTGTCGACGCAGATGGGCCCGGGCATGGACTTCGCGATTTTCGCAGTCCACTTGATGGGTGCTTCGTCGATCATGGGCGGGATCAACATCGTTGTGACGATCCTGAACATGCGCGCACCCGGCCTCACGCTGATGAAGATGCCGATGTTCGTCTGGACGTGGCTGATCACCGCGTACCTGCTGATCGCCGTGATGCCGGTTCTGGCAGGCGCGATCACCATGGTGCTGTTCGATCGCCACTTCGGCACGTCGTTCTTCAACGCGGCAGGTGGCGGCGACCCGGTCATGTACCAGCACATCTTCTGGTTCTTCGGGCACCCCGAGGTGTACATCATGATCTTGCCGGCGTTCGGGATCGTGTCGCAGGTGATCCCGGCGTTCTCGCGCAAGCCGCTGTTCGGCTATAGCTCGATGGTGTACGCAACCTCGTCGATCGCGATTCTGTCGTTCATGGTCTGGGCGCACCACATGTTCGCAACCGGCATGCCGGTGACGGGCCAGCTGTTCTTCATGTACGCGACGATGCTGATCGCCGTGCCGACGGGTGTGAAGGTGTTCAACTGGGTCGCGACGATGTGGCGCGGTTCGCTGTCCTTCGAAACGCCTATGCTGTTCGCGGTCGGCTTCCTGATCGTGTTCACGTTCGGCGGTCTGTCGGGCCTGATGCTGGCAATGGCGCCGCTCGACATCCAGTATCACGGGACCTATTTCGTGGTGGCGCACTTCCACTACGTGCTAGTGGCGGGTTCTCTCTTCGCGTTATTCTCCGGGTGGTACTACTGGTCGCCGAAGTGGACCGGCTGGATGTACAACGAAACGCGCGGCAAGATCCACTTCTGGGCGTCGATGTTCTTCTTCAACCTCGCGTTCCTGCCGATGCACTTTGTCGGTCTTGCGGGTATGCCGCGTCGCTACGCTGACTACCCGGCACAGTTCACCGACTGGAACCAGGTCATCTCGATCGGCGCGTTCGGCTTCGGTCTGGCGCAGGTGTACTTCCTGTTCGCAGTTGCACTGCCGGCCTACCGTGGCGGTGGCGAGCACGAGAAAGCGGGCGATAAGCCGTGGGACGGCGCAACGGGCCTCGAATGGACCGTGCCGAGCCCCGCTCCGTTCCACACGTTCGAAAACCCGCCGACCGTCGAGTAATCGGAGTTCAGCGAGCTTGCCGGTTCTGGCGGCGTGGTGTCAGTCGCCGCCTGAACCGGGCAGCCATGCGAGCAGTGGTGGCACCCTGTAGTGACGAAAGTATTCAGAAAGTCGAGCATGACGCGCAATCCTCAAGAAAGACGTACGCCCGAGCAGGTTCGCGCGGGCAACCGGCGGATCGGTATCGTGATGTTTGTCATCGCCGCGGCTTTTTTTGCGAGCGTCATCATTCATCAGAAGTGGTTCCCCTGACGCGGTACGCGGGTGTTCGAGTCTGTGTGCAGGATTGTTGAGGATTGAGATGTCGACGCAACCGCCGGCCCAGGCCGATCGCTCTTTTAACCGTTCGATGCTGATCAAGCTGTTCATCGTCGCGTTGATGATGTTCGGTTTTGGTTTTGCGCTGGTGCCGATGTACCGCGCGATCTGTCAGATCACCGGCATCAACAACCTCGTGCAGCGTGATGCTACGGTGCGTGAGGCGAAGAATACGCAGGTCGACATGAGTCGCACGATTTCGATCGAACTCGATGCGAACGCGCGCGGTCCGCTCGGTTTCAAGCCAGAGCAACGTAGTCTCGACGTGCATCCGGGCGAAGTGACGACAGTGATGTACGAGGTCAGCAACGAACAGGCGCGCACGATTCAGGCGCAGGCCATTCCGAGCTACGCGCCGAAGCAGGCAACCGAGTACTTCAAGAAGATCGAGTGTTTTTGCTTTACGCAGCAGACGTTGACAGCGAATCAGACGAAGCGGTTGCCGGTGGTGTTTGTCGTCGACCCGAAGTTGCCGAAGGATGTGAAAACGATCACGTTGTCGTACACGTTCTTTGAGTTGAATACGCCGGCAGCGGCGAAGGCCGGGAGCGCAGCACCCACGGCCAACACGGCGGCGACCACCGCCAACCCCGCCTGACGGCGCTGGCCGCAGGCGAAGGAAGAAGACGTTAATGAGCGATAACCACGGCAGCCCACGCAAGAGCAGTTTCGGCCAGTCGATGAAAGCCGTGTTCTGGTCGTTTTTCGGGGTGCGCAAGCGTCGTGACCTGGAGGCGGACGCAACGCAGTTGAACCCGTTGCATGTGCTTGCGGCAGCGCTGATCAGCGTAGCTATCCTGATCGGAGTGCTGATCCTGATCGTGCACGCCGTTGTAGGTTGAGCCGGCAGGCACACAAGTCGTACCGGGCGAAGCAGAGCCCACGAATTAGAGAGAAGCGGTGCGGTATCGACGCGCCGCCGAAGATACAGCCGGAGATTCCGGAACAACTGGACTGAAGTGGAGAATCAAGAATGAGCGGTCAAAACGAGAGCCCGTACTATTTCGTACCGCATCCGTCGCGGCATCCGATCAGCGCCGCGGTCGGATTGCTGGTCATGCTCGGATCGCTTGCGGCCTGGATCAACGAACATGAACTGGCGCCGATCGGCGTCGTCGTCGGCTTGCTGTGGCTGCTCTATACCTTGTGGCACTGGTTCGGCGACGCGATCGCCGAGTCGGAAGGCGGCATGTACGGCAAGAATGTCGACAAGTCGTACCGCTGGAGCATGAGCTGGTTCATCTTCTCCGAAGTGATGTTCTTCGGCGCTTTCTTTGGCGCGTTGTTCTATGCACGTGAAATCGCGCTGCATCAGCTCGGCAGCCTCGACTACAAGCTGATCTGGCCGGATTTCTCGGCGGTGTGGCCGAACAACGGTCCGGCAGCGCTGGTCTCGACCTTCAAGTCGATGCAGCCGTGGCCGGTGCCGACCATCAACACGGCGCTGCTGCTGTCGTCGGGCGCTACGTTGACGGTTTCGCACCACGCGCTGCGTGAAGATCATCGCAAGAAGGCGATCATCTGGCTGGCGGCTACGCTGGTGCTCGGCGTCTGCTTCCTGTTCCTGCAAGGCTTCGAGTATTTCCACGCGTACAACGAACTGAACCTGACGCTGGCTTCGGGCGTGTATGGTTCGACGTTCTTCCTGCTGACGGGCTTCCACGGTTTCCACGTGTTCCTCGGCGGTACGATGCTGGCCGTGGTGCTGGCGCGGATGATCCGCGGCCACTTCACCGCGGAGCATCATTTCGCGTTCGAGGGCGCCGCCTGGTACTGGCACTTTGTGGACGTCGTGTGGCTTGGGCTGTACGTCGTCGTGTACTGGCTGTAACGCAGTCTGGTCTGCATACGTACTGAAAACCGAGTGGTTTCCGGAACGTGTGCAGGTCGTTCGCGCATCGCCCATCAAGGGCGCAGCGCACGAGCAGTACGCAATTCATGGAGCGCCGCCCTCGACCCTGTCAGGGCGGCGTTTTGTTTGGTGGGTTTATTGGCGCGAAGCTTTTTCTGCCGAGCTCAACGCCCGTAGGGAATGCCGGTCGACTGAATCCAGCCCATCCAATGAGCGAACAGGATGAACAGGAACAGCGAGATCGACAGACCCACCCGCGTGGCGAGCGACCAGACCATCCGCTTGGTTTTGCCCTTGTCATGCATCATGAAGTAAAGCGCGGACACCATGCTGGCGATGATCAGGACGAAGGCGATGGGAACGAGAATGTGCATGGAACCAACTGAAACCAGGAAGCGCAGAGGCAAGACGTTTATTATCGCACCGCGCGCTAGCGTCTGCCGTACGTTCCAGACGCCGTCACGGGCGGTGGCGCCGGAGCGTGTTCGATGAAGTTTCGCCTCATTCCCGCGCTGCTGATTCTGCTGGTGATTGCAGTGACGGTGCGGCTTGGCTTCTGGCAGCGCGACCGTGCGCATCAGAAGGAAGCGCTCGAAGCCCAGATCACGCAGTTCGAAGACGCACCTGCGCGGCCCGTGAGTGCTACGCCGGTTGCACTCAAGGACATCGAATTCCATCGCGTGAAGGCGCGCGGCAGTTTCGTCGCGGACAAAGTCGTCTATCTGGATAATCGCCCGTATAACGATCAGCCGGGCTTTTACGTCGTGATGCCTTTTAAACTGGCCGACGGCGGTTACGTGTTGGTCAATCGCGGCTGGCTGCCGCGCAACATGAACAATCGCGAGACCATCGCGCCGTACGTCACGCCGCAAGGCGAGATCGAAATTGAAGGCATTGCGCGTGCAGATGCTTCGCGCGCATTCGAGTTGGGGCAGGGCGGATCGGCCGCGCATCAGAAAATCCGCCAGAATCTGGATACGGCGGCCTACGCTGCGGAAACCGGGTTGCCGTTGCAATCGTTCGTGATCCAGCAATTGAGCGACGACGGCGACAAGCTGGTGCGCGACTGGCCGGCGCCAACCACCGGCGTCGAAACCAACTACGGCTACATGTTCCAGTGGTGGGGCATGGCGGCTGCGGCTCTGGTGTTCGGCTTGTACGCCGCGCGCCGCGCCGCGAAGAAAGAGCACGCCCCGAGCGTGTAACGCATCGCCTGCGGTTTCGTGCCCTGAGAGAAGGGCTCGAAGCCGCGCAATCATTGAAAGAGGTCCCGTAGTGTCGACGCAATCTCCCCGTTCGCCGCAAGCCGGCAAACCCGCAGCTCCGAAAGTGATGGCAGATCAACCCAATGGCGCGGGATCGTGGAAGCGCGGCCGCTGGATGCTGCTATTGCTGGCGATCATCTGTGCAGCACCGATAGCCGTGTCGTATTTCGTCTATTACGTGGTCAAGCCGGCCGGCGGCAGCACGAACTACGGCGCGCTGATCGAACCGCAGCGGCCGATTCCCGAATCGATCGTCGTGACGGGGGAAGACGGCAAGCCGCTCAAGCTCGCGTCGCTGCGCGGCCACTGGCTGATGATCTCCGTCGACAACAGCGCGTGCGACAAAGCGTGCGCCACCAAGCTGTACTTCATGCGACAAATCCGCGCAGCTCAGGGCCCGGAACGCGAGCGCGTCGTCGAAGTGTGGCTGCGCACCGATGCAGGCAACGTCTCCGACGTGATACAAAAGGCCTATCCCGACACCGACATGCTGATCGCCAACCCGGCGCAGGTGTCCGCATGGCTGCCGACCGATACCGGCACCCAGCTCACCGACCACATCTACCTGGTCGATCCGAATGGCAATCTGATGATGCGTTTTCCGAAAGATCCGAACCCCAGCAAGATCAAGGGTGACCTGACCAAGCTGCTCAAGTGGTCGAGGATCGGCTGACGCCGCAACCAGGGTAAGAAAGATGTTCGTACTGCAACTGGCCCTGATCGGCTTGTGTATCGCGTTGCTGCCGTTGTCCTATGTATGGGTCAAGGCCGACGACAACAAATTCCGCAAGCTGGTGTGGCTCACCACTTTTCTGACGCTGGACCTGGTGATGTTCGGCGGCTTCACGCGTCTCACCGATTCTGGTCTCGGCTGCCCGGACTGGCCTGGTTGCTATGGCACGTCGTCGCCGTTCATCGCGCACGCCGCGATTACCGCCGCGCATCAATTGATGCCAACCGGACCGGTCAGCATGACGAAGGCCTGGATCGAGATGATTCACCGTTACTTCGCGATGGCGATCGGCGTGCTGATCATCGCGCAGACGTTGATTGCGTGGACGGCTCGCATCAAGCGCCGTCCGCTGCATGTGTCGCCGTGGTGGCCGACTTCGCTGCTGCTGCTGATTCTCGTGCAGGGCGCGTTCGGCGCATGGACCGTGACCATGAAGTTGCAACCGATCATCGTGACGACCCATTTGCTGCTCGGCCTCGCATTGCTCGGCACGCTCGGCTGGCTGGCCGCGCGCCAAACGCCATTGCCGGCCTACGAGCCCGAAGCCGCGCGCTGGCGAGCGGCGGCGATCGCCGGTCTCGTACTGCTGGTGGTGCAGATTGCGTTGGGCGGCTGGGTCAGCACGAACTACGCGGTGCTCGCGTGCACGGACTTCCCGACCTGCAACGGCCAATGGGTCCCGACGATGGATTTCGCGCACGGCTTTCACCTGTGGCGCGCGCTCGGTATGACCGGTGACGGCGACATGATCACGCAAGATGCGCTGGTCGCGATTCACTGGACCCACCGCACGTTCGCGATCGTCGTGGTCGCCTATCTGGTGTGGTTTGCGCTGAAACTGCGCCGATTCGAGTCGCTGAGGCGGCCGGCAAACGGCGTGTTGCTGGTGGTGCTGATCCAGTTCATCACCGGTCTGTCGAACATCGTCCTGCAATGGCCGTTGCCCATTGCGGTCGCGCATAACGGGGGCGCCGCGATCCTGCTGCTTCTACTCGTTATGTTAAACTTTCGGATCGCTTATAGCCGTCCCGGCCGCGCCGGGTTGCCTGCGCGCGATGCCGCGCCAGCGTGACCCCACATGGACAGCACAACTCTCTCCCAAACGCCCGGTAGCCGGGTCTCCCAGTACATCGCCCTGACGAAGCCGCGTGTCACGCAGCTCGCTGTGTTTTGCGCAGTCATCGGCATGTTTCTGTCGACGCCCGGCATGGTGCCGTGGACCGTCCTGATCGGCGGCACGGTCGGCATCTGGCTGCTGGCCGGTGCGGCGTTCGCCATCAATTGCCTGATGGAACAGAAGATCGACGCGAAGATGCGTCGTACGTCGTGGCGGCCGTCCGCGCGCGGCGAAATCACCACCCCGCAGATCCTGCTGTTTTCGGCCGTGCTCGGCGGGCTCGGCATGTGGACGCTCTACACGTTCGCTAATCCGCTGACCATGTGGCTCACGCTCGCCACCTTCGTCGGCTATGCGGTTATCTATACGCTGCTGCTCAAACCGGCTACGCCGCAGAACATCGTGATCGGCGGTGCGTCCGGCGCGATGCCGCCGGCGCTCGGTTGGGCCGCCGTCACTGGTCACGTGCCGGGCGACGCATGGATTCTCGTGCTGATCATTTTCGTGTGGACGCCGCCGCATTTCTGGGCGCTCGCACTGTATCGCCGCAAAGACTACGAAAACGCCGGTCTGCCGATGCTGCCGAACACGCACGGCGAAAAGTACACGCGCCTGCATATTCTGCTGTACACGGTGATTCTGTTCGCGGTCACGATGATGCCGTTCATCTCCGGCATGAGCGGCGTGGTGTACCTCGCGGCGGCCGTTTTGCTCGGCGCCGTGTTCCTCGCGTATGCGTGGAAGATCTATCGGGACTATTCCGACGATCTGGCGCGCAAGACCTTCCGTTACTCGATCGTTTATCTGTCGCTGCTCTTCGCCGCGCTGTTGATCGACCACTATGCGCGCGTCGTGATCGGCGCGTAACACCCATGCTCACACAACGCTTTGTGCGCACGGCGCGTGCCGCCGCGCGTGTCACCGTGATCGCTTGCGCACTCGGCGGCGCGTTGCTGGTGGCCGGTTGCGGCAAGCAGCCGCCGGCGTTCCAGAACCTCGACATCACCGGCAACACGCAATTCGGGAGCGATTTCTCGCTGCCCGACACGACCGGCCAAGTCCGCACAATGGCGGATTACAAGGGCAAGGTCGTGGTGCTGTTCTTCGGCTATACGCATTGCCCGGACGTCTGCCCGACCACGATGGCTGAGCTTTCGCAAGCGTTGCAGCAACTCGGCCCGGAAGACGCGAAGCGCGTGCAGGTGCTGTTCGTCACCGTCGATCCGGACCGCGACACGCCGGCTCTGCTCGGGCAATACGTGCCGGCGTTCAATCCGACGTTCGTCGGCTTGCGTCCGGCGGACCAGGCGCAGCTCACCAAGATCACGAAAGACTTCCGCGTGTACTACGCGAAAGTGCCGGGCAAGACAGCTGATAGCTACACGATGGACCACACGGCAGCGAGCTATGTGTTCGACCCGGACGGCAAGCTGCGTTTATTCGCGCGTGACGGCCAGGGCGCCACGCCGTGGGTGCACGATATCAAGCTGCTGCTCGATTAATGCGTTGATGCAGACGGGCGCGTGCATCTGCCGCGCGCCCGTATTCAATTTCCTTCGCAGTTATCCTCAAGCCGGCATCGGCAAATTCATTCCCGGCGCGAGGCGCGTCGCCTTGAACTCCGTCACCTCGTAACGCGCGAGCTTCTGTTCGGCGAACGGGTCGCTGGCGAGAATCTCATCCAGCTTATCGCGCTCGATGCGCACCGCCAGAATGATGCCGCCGTCGCGCGGCACCTTCGGTCCGGCGGCCACAAATACGCCTGCTTCGAACTGTTGTGTCAGAAACGCGCGATGTGCTTCGAGTGCGTCGTCGACGCGGTCGAGGGGGGCGGTGTAGATGAGATTGATGACGTACATGAGCGTTCTCGTAAGCGAACAAGTGGGCCGCGTGGGTTTGCGGGCAATGACCTTCGATTATCTGTCAGCAGCTAGTTCGTTGCGCGCGACCTACGGAGCTTAGTGCCTCGCTCCGGCTACGGTGAGTGTGTTTCACATCTACAGCGCCATTGCAGGTGCATAACCATATGCGATCGTGATATTTCCCATCTCGCCGGGCGTATGAGACCATTTACGGTCCAGTTGGCGGCGCGTTCACAAGATGCCTGCCGCCGGCTTCCACCCGAATCTGACATCGATCAGAAAAAGCGAGAATTAGATGCAGCGCAGAAATATCCTCAAAGCCCTCTCGGCAGTAGTCGCCAGCGCGGCGATCGTCACCAGCTTCGGCGCACACGCCGACGACAAGGTCATCAAGGTCGGCACCATCGGCGGTCCGGATGCGCAAATCTGGGAAGTCGTCACGAAAGTGGCGAAGCGCGAAGGCCTGAATGTGAAGGTCGTCGAATTCAACGACTACGTGCAGCCGAACGCCGCGCTCGATGCCGGCGATCTGGATGCCAACAGCTTCCAGCACCAGCCGTACCTCGACAGCCAGGTCAAGCAACGTGGCTACAAGATCGTCAATGCGGGCCTGACGTACATTTCGCCGCTCGGTATCTATTCGAAGAAGCTGAAGTCGCTGAAGGATCTGGCGCAGGGCGCGAAGATCGCGGTGCCGAACGATCCGTCGAACGAGAACCGCGCGCTGCTGCTGTTGCAGGCGCAAGGCGTGATCAAGCTGAAGGCCGGCGCGGGCACGAACGGCAACAACGCCACGGCGCTCGACGTCGCCGAGAATCCGAAGAAGATCAAGCTGCTCGAACTCGACGCAGCACAACTGCCGCGCTCGCTGTCGGACGTCGACGCTGCCGCGATCAACACGAACTTCGCGCTGGCCGCCGGTCTGCAGCCGACCAAAGACGCGATCGCGCTCGAAGATATCCACAGCCCGTACGCGAACCTGATCGCCGTGCGCACGCAGGACAAGGACAAGCCGTGGGTCAAGAAGCTGGTTGCGGCTTACCAGTCGGAAGACGTGCGCCAGTTCATCAAGACGCAGTTCAAGGGTTCGGTGGTGCCGTCGTTCTAAGCGACACCCGTCAACCTGCTTCGCAAAGCAAAAACGCCACGGTGACAAACCGTGGCGTTTTTTTTGTCCGTGCGTCGCGCATTCGTTGGCAGGACTACAACTCCAACTCCCATCGCTCGATCATCAGATCCTTGCCGAAGCGCCGTTCCGCTGTCGTACAGACGAGCTGGAAGCCGGCGCGCTCGCATAGCCGACGCGGCTCATTGAGCGTGCTGGCCGTGGTCAGCGTGAGTTTGGTGTACCCCGCGCGCCGCGCGAAGCGCACGCATTCGCTCATCAATTGCGTGCCGATGCCAAGGCGCTGCACATCCGGCTCGACCCATAAGAGCCGTACGCCCGCCACGGTCGTCGAGATTCCGACGATGCACACCGAGCCGACCACCATGCCGTCCTGATCGGCAACCCAGCACATCTCGCGCACGGGATCGTTGCGCTGCGAGTAATCGGCGACGACGCGCGCGAGCAGCCCTTCGAACGATTGATCCCAGCCGTATTGCGCGGCGAACCACTGCGCCTGTCGATGCACGAGCCAGCCGCACTCGCCGGTGCGTGGCTGCCGAAGGGTCACGAGTTCATGCTGCGGCTTGCTGTCGAGCAGGCGCTCGATCACCTTCATCGCGGCGATCAGATGTTCCTGGGAAAGCGCGGTGAGGCCATTCAGCAGCGCCGTTACTTCGTCGATCGCCGCCGTATCGAGCGGTGCATAGGCCGCGTGGCCGTTGTCTGTGAGGGCGATTAACGACTGGCGCGCATCCGTGTCGGAGGGGCGCCGCGTAATCAGGTTGCGTCGCTCGAAACTGGTCAGAAGGCGGCTGAGGTAGCCGCTATCGAGGCCGAGATTGCGCCCGAGCACCGAGGCTGTCTGCGCGCGTCCGCGGGACAGTTCGTGTAGAACGCGTACTTCCGTCAGCGAGAAGGCACTCTTTGCCAGATGCTCGTGCAGAGCGCCGATGAGCTGGGTATAGAAGCGGTTGAAATGGCGGACGGCCTGAGCGCGCCGCAGCGCCTCGGAATCTGTCAAATGCTGCTCCCCGGGGGAATTTTTTTGGCTAGCTACGCATCACTATATTGGAACGGAACCCATTAAAAAAGCCGCGCTGCCACGGAGCGTCCCTAAGTGGTATCAGAAAGGTATGGATTTTAGGGCGTCTATCCGGCCGGGAAGAGAACCACTATGGACCACCTGGATGCCGTCCGGCATCTCGAATACGGGTAAATCCCGATCCCTGTAAACCGCTCTCCGAAGCGCTCAAATCACCCTCCGACGCTTATCCAGCAAGGCTTTTCGCCAATCTATACCAGCATGGGACCAGTTGATTGACTGGTATTATGTTGGTTATATAATGGGCTCTCATTTTCGTAGGCCGCGTTCTTCTAGACGACCGCCGGAGCCCCATGGAAACTCGCTGGTCCGCACTGATGCCTGACGCTCGCAACGTCACGCCGCTCTATCTGCAGCTCGCGCGCAATCTGGCGACGGCGATCCACTGCGGCGTGTGGTCGGCGGGTGAAGCGCTGCCTTCGGAGCGCACGCTTTCGGATGCGATCGGCGTGTCGCGCATCACCGCGCGTAAGGCGATCGAGCTTCTGGTCGAACAAGGCTTGATCCGGCGGGCGCGGGGCGCAGGGAGCTTCATCACGCCGCGCGTCGAAGACCCGCTGTCGCGGCTCACCGGTTTCACGAAGAAGATGCAGCAACGCGGGTTCCGGCCGGATTCGGTGTGGCTCGAGCGCGATATCCGCGCCGCCAACCGTGATGAGCTGGTGCACCTCGGCCTGTCGCCCGGCGCGGCGGTGACGAGCCTGCGGCGTCTGCGGCGCGCGGATGGCATCGTGATGGCGGTCGAGCATTCGGCACTGCCCGCGGCGATCGTGCCTGATCCGCTGGCCATCGGCGTGTCGCTTTACAGCTATCTCGAACAACGTGGCGCTGCCGTCGTGCGCGCCTTGCAGCACTTTCGCGCGGTCAATGCTTCGAGCGAAATCGCCTCGTTGATGGATATCGAACCGCGCTCAGCGCTGCTGGTCATTACCCGTATCGGGTATAGCGCGGACCAGCGTGCGATCGAACTGACCGACACGTATTGCCGCGACGATTACTACGACTTTGTCGCTGAATTGCGCACCTGATTGGCGCGCCTGAGCGGGCCGCCGTCAAGTGCGGCACAGCCGAACGCAATTCAGTCACACCCCGCATTACGCCTCACCAGAGAGACTCATGCTGACCGGAAACATACTCACCACCGATGGGTGGATTCACGGCACGCTCGAATACGAAAACGGCCGCATCACGGCGCTGACCGGCGAACGCGTCGATCCGGCGAAGAATGACGCGCCGTATATCCTGCCCGGCTTCATCGATCTGCACGTGCATGGCGGCGGCGGCTCCGACGTGATGGAAGGCGGCGACGCGATCGAGACGATCAGCCGCACCCATGCGCGTCACGGTACGACCAGCCTGCTCGCCACCACGATGACCGCGCCGCGCGACGAGCTGATGAATGTCGTCGCGGGTCTGGGCAACAACGCGCGCATTCGCACGCCAGGCGGCTCGCGTGTGCTCGGCGTGCATCTGGAAGGTCCGTACATCAACCCCGGCAAGCTCGGCGCGCAACCAGACGCGGCTGTGTCGGCCGTGATGGACGAAGTGCTGAAGTATCTGTCGATCGCGCCGATTCGCGTGGTCACGCTGGCGCCGGAAATCGCCGGCCACATGGAGATCATCTCCGAGATGGCGGCGCGCGGCGTGCGCGTGCAGCTCGGCCATTCGCTCGGCACCTACGACGACGCCGTCGCCGCACTCAAGCACGGCGCCTGCGGCTTCACGCATCTGTTCAACGCGATGTCGCCGCTGCATCACCGCAATCCCGGCCTCGTCGGCGCCGCGCTCGCGCACGCCGAATTCGCCGAAATCATTCCCGACTTGCTGCACGTCCATCCGGGCGCGATCCGCGCCGCCTTGCGCGCGATTCCGCGTCTTTACGTTGTGACGGACAGCACTTCGGCGACCGGCATGCCCGACGGCGAATACCGCCTCGGCAGCCAGCATGTGACGAAGTGCCTCGGCGGCGTGCGTCTCGCCGACGGCACGCTCGCCGGCAGCACGCTGACGATGGATCAGGCGCTGCGCAATCTCGTATCGATCGGCTTGCCGATCGCCGATGTTTCAAACCGTTTGTCGCGCTACGCCGCCGACTACCTCGGTATCGAAGACCGCGGCCGCATCGCGCGCGGTGCGTGGGCCGATGTGGTCGTGTTCGATCGTGAACTGGCGTTGACCGCGACTTACGTCGAAGGAGAATCAATTGTCGAATATGCTTAAAGAGGCGCAGGCGTCCGCTGAAACGGTCGCCGCGCAGCTCAGGGATACCTCGCGCGTGGAAGCATTGGCGGCGAAGCTCGCCCAGCAACCGCGCCACGTTGCGCTGACAGTCGCGCGCGGCAGCTCGGACCATGCGGCGAGCTACTTCGCGAGCCTGACGATGAGCCGCCTCGGTGTACCGGTTGCCTCGCTGCCGATGTCGGTCGCGACGCTCCAGCAAGCGCCGCTGCAAGTGCGCGATCAACTTGCGCTGGCGTTCTCGCAGTCGGGCAAGAGCCCGGACCTGGTCGGCACGATGGAAGCGTTGCGCAAGGCCGGCGCGTTGACGGTGGCCGCGGTGAATGCACCGAACTCGCCGCTGGCGGACGCTTGCGAATTTCACCTGCCGCTCGTGGCCGGTCCGGAACTGAGCGTCGCGGCGACCAAGAGCTACATCGCCATGCTGTCGATCTCCGCGCAACTGGTCGCTCATTGGCAGAAAGACGAAGCGCTGCTCGGTGCGTTGAACACGCTGCCTGACGCGTTGCAAGCCGCCGGCAAGCTTGATTGGTCGAAGGCTGTGGATGAACTGCGTGGCGTCGAACGCATGATCGTGATTGGCCGCGGTCTGGGCCTTGCGATCGCGCAGGAAGCTGCACTCAAATTGAAAGAGACCTCCGGCATTCAGGCCGAAGCGTTTTCGAGCGCGGAAGTGCGGCACGGTCCGATGGAGTTGATCGATCGCGACTACCCGCTGCTGGTCTTCGCACCGCGTGGTCCCGAACAAGCCGGCTTGCTGCAACTCGCGCGCGACATGCAGGCGCGCGGCGCCCGCGTACTGCTCGCCGCGCCGGCCGACGTGCCGGAAGCGACCCTGCCGCTCGCCACCACCGCTCATGCGGCGCTCGATCCGATCGCCGCAATCCTGTCCTTTTACGTGATGGCTGCCGGCCTTGCCGCCGCTCGCGGGCGCAATCCTGACGCGCCACGCCATCTCAACAAAGTCACCGAAACTCACTGACGAGAAATCAGATGCGACGTGTCGAGGAGTCCCGCTTGATGAGCCATTCTGAAGGCCATATTGTTTTGCTCGCGCCGATGACCGGTCCGGTCGTGCCGCTGGCGAACGTGCCCGACCCTGTGTTTTCGGGCGGCATGTTCGGCGACGGCATCGGCATCGATCCGCTCGAGGGGCGACTCGTCGCGCCGTGCGACGGCACCATCACCCATCTCGCCCGCACCGGTCACGCAGTCACGCTTGCGACGGCCGAAGGCGTCGAGATTCTGTTGCACATCGGCATCGATACGGTCGAACTGAATGGCAAGGGCTTTGCGCCGATGGTCGCGCAAGGCGCCCATGTGCGCACCGGCGACATCCTGATCGAATTCGATCAGGACCAGGTCGCGCTGAATGCGCCGAGTCTCGTCTCGGTGATCGCGATTGCCAATTCGGATGCGTTTGAGATTGTCGAGCGTGTGCAGAACGGCATGCTGAAGGCAGGCGAAACGCCGTTGCTGGTGCTGCGCGCTCGCAGCGGCGAAGCGGCAGACGCATCGCGCCAGGCGAGCGCCACCAACGTGACCGAAGAAGCGCGTCAGCAAGTTACGCTGATCCACGCGGGCGGTCTGCATGCGCGGCCGGCAGCGCGCGCTCGTGAAGCGGCGCGCGGTTTCGATGCGCGTGTCGAAGTACGTTACGAAGGGCGCAAGGCGGCGATCGAGAGCGTGGTCGGTTTGCTCGGCCTTGGCGCTGGCGAAGGTGCGACTGTCGAGTTGCTCGGCGTTGGTCCGCAAGCTCAAGCTGCGATCGAAGCGATTGCACACGAATTGACGCGTGAAGCGCACGGTGAAGTCGAAGAGAAGCCGGCGCGACAAAGTTCGCCAGCGCCGCAAACGGTCGCGCGCGCTGCGGGCGAAACGCTCGCGCCGAATACGCTCGCGGGTGTGTGCGCGTCGCCGGGCGTCGCGGTCGGAAAGCTGGTGCGTTGGGACGATGCGGATATTGATCCGCCGGAAAAGGCGAACGGCACGTCGGCGGCAGAGAGCCGGCTGCTCGACAAGGCGATTGCCACCGTCGATGCAGATCTCGGTACTACAGTGCGCGATGCGTCGCAACGCGGTGCGGTGGGCGAGGCGGGTATTTTCGCGGTGCACCGTGTATTGCTCGAAGATCCCACGCTGGTCGATGCCGCGCGCGATCTGATCAGCCTCGGCAAGAGCGCGGGCTTTGCATGGCGCGAAGCGATCCGCGCACAGATCGCCATCCTGACCAATATCGAAGACGCGTTGCTCGCGGAACGTGCCGCCGATCTGCGCGACATCGAAAAACGCGTGTTGCGTGCGCTCGGTTATACGAACGCCGCGGCACGCACGCTGCCGGAAGAGGCTGTGCTTGCGGCCGAAGAGTTCACACCGTCGGATCTGTCCTCGCTGGATCGCACGCGCGTCACTGCGCTGGTGATGTCGCGTGGCGGCGCCACTTCGCATGCAGCAATCCTCGCGCGTCAGGCCGGCATTCCGGCGCTGGTGGCAGTCGGCGATGCGTTGCACGCGATCCCTGAAGGTACGCAGGTTGTGGTGAACGCCACCACCGGCCGCCTCGAATTCGCGCCGACTGAGCTCGACGTCGAACGCGCGCGTCTTGAGCGCAGCCGCCTCGCCGGTGTGCGCGAAGCGAATCGCCGTACGTCGCAACAGGCGGCCGTGACGTCCGATGGCCGTGCGATCGAAGTCGCCGCAAACATCGCCACGCTCGACGACGCGAAAACCGCCGTCGACAACGGCGCCGATTCCGTCGGCCTGCTGCGCACCGAATTGCTGTTCATTCACCGCGCCTCGGCGCCGACCGTCGACGAACATCGCCAGAGCTATCAGGCCATCGTCGAAGCGTTGAGCGGCCGCACCGCGATCATCCGCACGCTGGACGTGGGCGCGGACAAGGAAGTCGATTACCTGACGCTGCCGCCCGAACCGAATCCGGCGCTCGGCCTGCGCGGCATCCGCCTCGCACAAGTGCGCCCGGATCTGCTCGACGATCAGTTGCGCGGCCTGCTCGCGGTGCAACCGCTCGGGGCCGTACGCATCCTGTTGCCAATGGTGACGGATGTCGGCGAACTGATCCGCATCCGCAAACGCATCGACGAATTCGCCCGTGAATCGGGCCGTACCGAACCGATCGAAGTCGGCGTGATGATCGAAGTGCCATCGGCTGCCTTGCTCGCCGATCAACTGTCGCAACACGCGGATTTCCTCTCGATCGGCACCAACGATCTGACGCAATACACGCTCGCCATGGACCGTTGCCAGGCCGACCTCGCAGCGCAAGCAGACGGCTTGCATCCGGCGGTGTTGCGCCTGATCGCAGCGACCGTGCAGGGCGCGAACAAGCACGGCAAATGGGTCGGGGTATGCGGTGCACTGGCGGGCGATCCGCTGGCCATGCCGCTGCTCGTCGGCCTCGGCGTGACCGAACTTTCGGTGGATCCGGTGTCGGTGCCGGGCATCAAGGCGCGGGTGCGCAACCTCGATTATCAGCTGTGCCGGCAACGTGCCCAGGATGTCCTGGCGCTCGAATCGGCACAGGCGGTAAGAGCAGTAAGCCGCGAAACCTGGCCTTTGGACTGAACCCCACACGGTCCGCAACCAGCTTCGCTCAGTAACCACGTAAAGCTAGAACTCAACGACGACTGTCGACAACGAGACAAGGATTGGAGGTGTCAATGGATGGGAATCCGTTTCTGAAGATTCAGCGCCTGGGACGCGCGCTGATGCTGCCGATAGCAGTGCTGCCGGTTGCCGGCCTGCTGCTGCGATTGGGCCAACCCGATGTGTTCAACATCAAGATGATCGCCGACGCCGGCGGCGCGATCTTCGACAACCTGCCGTTGCTGTTCGCAATCGGCGTGGCGGTTGGCTTCGCGAAAGACAATAACGGCGTGGCGGGTCTCGCGGGTGCGATCGGTTATCTGGTCGAAATCGCGGTGATGAAGGACATCAACGACAAGCTCAACATGGGCGTGTTGTCCGGGATCGTGGCGGGTATCGTCGCGGGCTTGCTGTACAACAAGTACAAGGACATCAAGCTGCCAGACTACCTCGCATTCTTCGGAGGGAAACGCTTCGTGCCGATTGTCACCGGCGTGGTCTGTCTGGTGATAGGCATTGTGTTCGGCTATGTATGGCAGCCGGTGCAAGGCGTCATCGATACGGCCGGCCATTGGCTGACCACCGCGGGTGCGCTTGGCGCGTTCGTGTTCGGCGTGCTGAACCGTTTGCTGCTTGTCACGGGTCTGCATCACATTCTCAATTCGCTGACGTGGTTCGTGTTCGGCACCTTCACGCCGCCCGGCGGCGCGCCGGTGACGGGCGACCTGCATCGCTTCTTCGCGGGCGATCCGACTGCGGGCACGTTCATGACGGGCTTCTTCCCGGTCATGATGTTCGGTCTGCCGGCCGCGTGTCTCGCGATGTATCACGAGGCACCGAAAGAACGTCGCGCGATGGTGTTCGGCCTGCTGGCTTCGATGGCGCTTACCTCGTTCCTGACGGGCGTGACCGAACCGATCGAATTCAGCTTCATGTTCCTCGCGCCGGTGCTGTATGCCATCCATGCGGTGCTGACGGGCTTGTCGCTGGCGATCTGCTCGGCGCTCGGGATTCATCTCGGCTTCACCTTCTCGGCTGGCTTTATCGACTACGTGCTGAACTACGGCCTGTCGACCAAGGGCTGGTGGGCGATTCCGATCGGCCTCGTGTACATGGTCGTGTACTACGGTCTGTTCCGCTTCTTCATCCGCAAGTTCAACATGGCAACGCCGGGTCGTGAACCTGCTGCCGAAGAAGAACAGATCGAGTCGTTTGCGGCTGGCGGTTTCGTGTCGCCGGTGGCGGGTGCCGCCGTGCCGCGCGCACAGCGTTATATCGCCGCGCTGGGTGGCGCCTCGAACCTTTCGGTGGTGGATGCTTGTACGACGCGATTGCGTCTGTCGGTGGTGGATGCCAACAAGGTTTCGGAAAGCGAACTGAAGACGATCGGCGCGCGTGGTGTCCTCAAACGCGGTTCGACCAACGTGCAGGTGATTATTGGACCGGAAGCGGACATCATCGCCGATGAAATTCGCACTGTGATCGCACAAGGCGGTGGCGATGCCGTGAAGCCGGTGGCTGTTGCTGCGCCTGCTGTCGCTGCGGCTTCTGTGGCTCCCGTGGCGATCGCAAGCGGTGCTCAGGGCGGTCCGCTCGATCCGGATCCGTTGCGTTGGCTCGCCGTGTTCGGCGGCTCGGGCAACATCGTGTCGCTGGATGCCGTGGCGGCCACGCGTCTGCGGATCGTGGTTCGCGATCCGTCGGCGGTTGATCGTCAACGTCTTGCTACGCTCGATACGGCGTGGGTTTCGGCCGATACGTTCCACATCGTCGTTGGCGACGCAGCACAGCGCTACGCCGCACAACTGGCGACGCGTCTGTCGCCCGATACGGGTGCCGGTACGGCGCCGCAGCCTGCGTAATGCAACGTTGAGGAGCGACCTGCGCCGCTCCGTTGTTAAGCTTCTGTTCCGATGAAGCAGCAATAAAAAAGCGGCACCTTGATTCAAGGTGCCGCTTTTGCGTTTGCCGGCTTGAGCCTAACGGCGCGCGACCAGTAACAGATCCATCAACGTGCCTTCTGCTTACCCGCTTCCAAAGGCCGGCGCGTTTCCAGCCACATCACATTGATAATGCCGAAGGCCAACGCCACGCCAATGCCGAGAAGCCAACTGAAATACCACATCACAAACTCCTGTTATCCGTATTCCTGATCAATACATAGAATGGTGATTTTCTTCGAGCGCCGCGGCGGTCACCTTGCCTCGCATCACGCGATACACCCAGCTCGTGTAGATCAGGACGATCGGCAGGAAAATGATTACGGCGATCAGCATGATCTGCAGCGTCATGCGGCTCGAGGTCGAATCCCAGACGGTCAGGCTGCTGCGGCCGTCGAGCGAGGAGGGCATGATGAACGGGAACATCGAGAAGCCTGCCGTCAGAATCACACCGATGATCATCAGCGAGGTCGACAGGAAGGCGCTCTTTTCAAAACGCGAGCGCGCCAGCAACAAGGCAAGCACGCCACCCACGAGGCCCGCCACCGGCGCGATCACCATCCACGGATAGTTTGCGTAGTTGGTGAGCCACAAGCCGGGCGCGCCGATCACGTTCTTCAGCAGCGGGTTGGCCACCGTATCGAGCGGCGCGGCGTCGACGATCTGATAGCCGCCGATCATCGTGGCGATCAGTGCGCCGGCAAGCAGGAATAGCACCACGGCGGCGAGCGAAGCGATCCGCAGCGCGAGCGATGCACGCTCGGCGACGACGTCGTCCGCCTTCATCTTCACGAAGGCCGCACCGTGCGCGGCCAGCATCGACACGCTAACGAGTCCGCACAGCACGGCGAACGGGTTGAGCAGCGCGAAGAAACTGCCGTGATACGTAACGCGCAGATCGGTGTCGAACGAGAACGGCACACCTTGCAGCAGGTTGCCGAATGCCACGCCGAACACCAGCGCCGGCACGAAGCCGCCGACAAACAGCGCCCAATCCCACGCACTGCGCCAGCGCGGGTCTTCACGCTTGCTGCGGTAGTCGAAACCGACCGGCCGGAAAAACAGCGAGAACAGCACCAGCAGCATCGCGAAGTAGAAGCCGGAGAACGACGCGGCGTACACCAGCGGCCACGCGGCGAACATCGCGCCGCCCGCAGTGATGAGCCACACCTGATTGCCTTCCCACGTCGCGCCGACCGTGTTGACGACGATGCGTCGCTCCGCGTCGGTCTTCGCGATGAACGGCAGCAGAATCGCCGCGCCCATGTCGAAGCCGTCGGTGAGCGCGAAGCCGATCAGCAGTACGCCGATCAACACCCACCAGATCAGTTTGAGGGTTGCGTAATCCATGATGATCTTTCCCTTGGAACAGAGTGGCGGCGAATCATGCGGCCGTGTTGGTCGGCAGCGACTGATTCAGCGGCTGTTGTTGTTCGTGGTGATAGCGCCCCGTGTGCAGTGACGAAGGCCCGAGCCGCGCGTACTTGAACATCAGCATGATTTCGATGATGAACAGCACCGTGTAGAACACGACGAAGCCGGCAATGCTCAGGTACAGATCGCCCGGTGTCAGGCTCGAGGCGGACAATGCGGTCGGCAGAATGCCGGCAATGGTCCACGGTTGACGGCCCACTTCAGCAACGATCCAGCCGAATTCAGCGGCGAGCCACGGCAACGGAATCGCCCACACAGCCCAGCGCAGGAACCAGCGGCGTTTCTCCAGCAGCAGGGAGCGCTGCGCGCAAAACCAGAACGCCAGCACGAACGTCGCAAGGAACAGGATGCCGAGGCCGACCATCAGTCGGAACGAGAAGAACACGGGCGCCACTGGCGGAATCGTCTTCTTGGCGGCCTGCACGATCTGATCCGGCGTGGCGTCGGTGACGTTCGGGGTGAACTGCTTGAGCATCAGGCCGTAGCCGAGGTCTTCTTTGTGCGCGTCGAAGGCGGCTTTGACTTCGTCCGTGGCGTCGCCCTGTTTAAGCCGTTGCAGCGCGGCATAGGCGAGCATGCCGTTCTTGATGCGCACTTCGTTTTGCGCCATCAGTTCTTTCAGGCCGACCACCGGTTCGTCGATCGAGCGCGTGGCGATGAGGCCGAGCGCATACGGAATGCGGATCGCATAGTCAGTGCGTTCTTCCTTCTGGTTCGGAATGCCGATGATCGTGAAGGGCGCGGGTGCGGGTGCCGTCTCCCATTCGGATTCGATGGCGGCCAGCTTGACCTGCTGAACTTCACCGGTGCGGTAGCCGGATTCGTCGCCGAGCACGATCACGCACAGTGTCGAGGCCAGGCCGAAGCCGGCGGCAATGGCGAACGAGCGCAAAGCGAATTCGGTGTCGCGGCGCTTCAACAGATACCACGACGACACACCGAGCACGAACATCGAAGCGGTCACATAACCGGCCGATACGGTGTGCACGAACTTCACCTGCGCGACCGGATTGAATAGCACCGAGAAGATGCTGTCGAGTTCCATGCGCATGGTCTGGTAGTTGAAGGTAGCGCCGACCGGATTATTCATCCAGCCGTTGGCCACCAGAATCCACAGCGCCGACAGATTCGAGCCGAGCGCGACGAGGAACGTGACGCTTACGTGCTGCACTTTCGAGAGCCGCTTCCATCCGAAGAAGAAGAGGCCGACGAAGGTCGACTCGAGGAAGAACGCCATCAACCCTTCAACGGCCAGCGGCACGCCGAAGATGTCGCCGACATAGTGCGAGTAGTACGACCAGTTGGTGCCGAACTGGAATTCCAGCGTGAGGCCGGTGGTGACCCCCATCGCAAAGTTGATGCCGAACAGCTTGCCCCAGAACTGGGTCATGTCTTTGTAGATCTGCTTGCCGGTCATCACATAGACGGACTCCATGATGACCAGCAACCAGGACAGACCGAGCGTGAGCGGCACGAACAGAAAGTGATAAAGCGCCGTGATGGCGAACTGGAGGCGCGACAGTTCTACGACTTCGCTAACGGGCATGTTGACCACCTTGGGACGGATGCGAGGCAGGCACGGACAGCAGCGCCTGCGCGACTTGTTCAGGCGGCAGCGACATATGCTCCGCCTGCGGATGATTGAAGAACGCGTACTTGAGCACCATCAGTAATGCGAATTTGATGGTGAGGACGATGGCGATATCCCGCGCCAGCGTCGGACCGCGCGCCCAGGCGGCGAGCCGTTTTCGCAGGCTCGAGCGAGGGGTGCTATGGCGATTCAGGGCTATGGTCATGATCGGTAGAAGGCAACTTCACACCGGTTTAACCGGCTGGATCCAGGCCGGTTCGGAGGCCTGGCGAGTTCATCCCGATTCTAGGAGCAATGACCTAGTGCGCGTAAGTTCGGCACTGCGGCATTGGGTCGCGAACGTCACGCCGTCTGGACAGTATTGCTATGGGGCTTGTGATACGTCAAGAAACACGTGTTTGGTGGGCATGTTCTTGAGTGAGTGCGCGTGCGTCTTCGATCGAGCGCTGGCATTGTCGAGTGGGCACAAAAAAGCCCTGCCTTCTTGCGAGGGCAGGGCTTTGCAGCTAAACAGCGCGCGCCAGACGAGCCGGCACGACTCAAGCTTTAAGTGTTACGCATATTCAGTCAACGCGCCGCGCATTTTCTTCATTGCGCTTGCCTCGATCTGGCGGATGCGTTCGGCCGACACGCCGAACTCGTCGGCCAGTTCGTGCAGCGTCGAGCCGCCCGAACCGTCGTCTTCCACCTTCAGCCAGCGAGCCTCGATGATGCGGCGGCTGCGGGCGTCTAGTGCGTCCAGCGCGCTCGCGATACCGTCGCTTTGCAGCTTGTCGCGCTGACGCGAAGCCAGCACGGCTGTCGGCTCGCTATGCGAGTCGGCGAGGTAGGCGATCGGCGCGTACGACTCTTCGCCGTCTTCGACCTGACCTTCCAGCGCGATATCGCCGCCGGACAAGCGCGTTTCCATCTCGGCCACTTCTTCACGCTTCACGTTCAGCTCTTTGGCGAGACCTTCGATCTCGTCCGGCGTGAATGCGCCGAGACCCTGCTTGTGGCTGCGCAGGTTGAAGAACAGCTTGCGCTGCGCCTTGGTGGTGGCGACCTTCACCATCCGCCAGTTACGCAGAATGTATTCGTGGATCTCAGCCTTGATCCAGTGCATGGCGTACGACACGAGGCGCACGTTTTGCTCGGGGTCAAAGCGCTTCACGGCCTTCATCAGGCCAATATTGCCTTCCTGGATCAGGTCGGCATGCGGCAGTCCATAACCAAGGTAATTGCGCGCGATCGATACGACCAGCCGCAGGTGCGACAGGACGAGACGGCGTGCGGACCCAAGGTTGTCCTGCTCGCGAAATTCGGTGGCGAACTGGCGTTCTTCCGCCGGCGTCAGCATCGGAATCCGATTTACGGCCTGGATGTAGGCGTCGATATTGCCCAGTTGACCGGGCAGCAGCGAGGAATGCGAGAGCGCCAGCGCACCTGCCGAAGCGGCCTTAGCCGACGACGGGCTCAAAGTACTCGGAAGGGTCATTGCATGGCTCACGTAGGAAACTCCTTTGGAATCAGACAAAAGCGTGTTCAGTTAAAACGACTCCAGCGTTGGATGTTAGCACTCTGATTTGCCGAGTGCTAATACTTAGAGGCCGTAGGGGCATCCAAGTTCCGTAAATTCCTATTGAAATTTAGGTTTTGATAGCCATGGAGGGCTCTGTCGGCAAGTGCGTGTGCGCCGTAGAATTTACCTAACACATTCCTTTCGGTCTTATAAGTGACCGACTTTTTCTAAAACCGAAGTGACTAATTGCGGAAATTCAACATTCTTCAGACAATCCACGAAATCAGGATTGTCTTTAGAATAGGCGGAACAATTCGAAGGTAATCAGCGTTCGACTAGGTCGGGTGTTCGATGAACAACAAAAAAAATGTTTGGCGTGGTCTGGCTCTAAAAGGTGTGTCGGCGGCTTTGCTACTTGCCTGCTCCGGAGTGGCGGCAGCCGACCAGTTCGGCGTGCAGATCGCCGGCGGTCTCGGAGATCACCACATTAAAAAACTCGATCTCGGCCTGGTCTGGGATCCGAATCTGACGTGGTGGCAGATCGGCGATTGGCACTTTTCGCTGATCGGCGAAGCGCATGTGGCCTGGTGGCACACCGACGAAGGCAATGTGCACGAGAACATCGGCGAGATCGGTGTGACGCCTATCATTCGCTTCATCGACGGAGCGGGTGCGATTCGCCCTTACATCGAAGCAGGTGCCGGTATCCGCCTCCTGTCGAGCCCGAGAATTTCTACTGACCTCACACTCGCGACTGCGTTCCAGTTCGCCCCCATGGCGGGAGTTGGCCTGCAATTCGGCAGTCACCAGCAGTACGAGGCGGGCTACCGCTTCCAGCATATTTCCAATGGCGGTATCAAAGAGCCGAATCCTGGTATAAATTTCCACCAGCTATATTTGCAATATAACTTCTGACGACCGTGGCCACGTTCGGCTCACCGGTGCAAGGGGCTGAGCAATGGCGGCAAAGATAATCGAAGCGATTCGCGGGCTCGAGCGCGAGCGCTTCCGTGCGATGGTCGACGGCGACGGGCAGTCGCTCGATGCGCTGCTCGCGGACAACGTGAGCTATGTCCATACGAACGGCAAGCGCGAAACGAAGCGACAGTTCATCGACGGTATTACCGCTGGGCGCCGCCGCTATCGGCAGATCGAGGTGCAGTCGCAAGATGTGCTGCCGGTGGGGCGCGAGACCTGCGTCGTCACGGGGCGCGCGCTGATCGAAATGGAAGCGAACAATGGCGCGCTGCTGTTTCCGATTGCGTACACGGCGATTCACACACAGGAAGACGGGCAATGGCGTCTGATTGCCTGGCAGGCGACGCGTTGCGCGATCGAGTGAGCTTTTTGAGCTCACTCCGTTTCGCCAGTCGCAGTGGGTGAGCGCCTTGTGAGCGCTCGAACGGCAAGAGCAGGCGGGTTGCACCGCTCATGCTGAATTGGCCGCCTGGTGGGTCGGTCAGGCGGGTTTTGATGCAGTTGCGCCGCCGCCGCTAATGCGGTCCAAACGGGGAGGGCGGCTCCGCCCCGTCTCAAGTCACTCAGGCAGCTACGCGCTGCAGATCCTCATCGCTCCACACCGGCCGCTTTGCGGCATCACCCGCATACGGATGCCGCGGATGCACCGGAATCTGATTGCAGCGCTCGACCACGCGCCGCACCGCATCGATGTCTGAAAAATCGAGGCCCGGGTCGACGCCCTGCGCGTGAAGGTTCATCGCGAGCGTAACGAGGTCCATGTTGCCGGTGCGCTCGCCATTACCGAACAGACACCCTTCGACGCGATCCGCGCCCGCGAGCAGCGCCAGTTCCGTAGCGGCCACGGCGGTGCCGCGATCGTTATGCGGATGCACCGACAGCACGATGCTGTCGCGATAGCTGAGATTGCGGTCCATCCATTCGATCTGATCGGCGAACACGTTCGGTGTCGCGGCCTCGACGCTCGCGGGCAGGTTGACGATCATCTTGTGGTCGCGCGTGGGCCGCCAGGTCTGCGCGACTGCGTCGCATACTTCGCGCGCGTAGGGGAGTTCGGTCGTGTTGAAGGTTTCGGGCGAATACTGGAACGTCCAGTGCGTGTCGGGCCGCGCCTGCGCATGTTCCTTGATGAGGCGCGTGCCTTCCACCGCCAGTGCCTTGATCTGCTCCTTCGACTGGTTGAAGACGATCTTGCGAAACGACGGGCAGATTGCGTTGTACAGGTGCACGATGGCGCGCGGCGCGCCCTCCAGCGATTCGAACGTGCGCGCAATCAGTTCGGCGCGTGAGGGCACGAACACTTCAATCGTCACGTCGTCGGGAATGCGTTTTTCTTCGATCAGCTTGCGCACGAAATCGAAGTCGGTTTGCGAGGCCGACGGGAAACCGACTTCGATCTCCTTGAAGCCGATCGCCACCAGCATCTCGAAGAATTCGAGCTTTTGCGCGGCATTCATCGGCTCGATGAGCGCCTGATTGCCGTCACGCAGATCGGTGCTCATCCAGATCGGCGCCTGGTTGATCGTGCGGCTCGGCCATTTGCGCCCGGTGAGGCGCACTGCGGGAAAGGGGCGGTATTTTTCAGCGGGATTGCGCAACATGAAATTGACCCTCGCGCTTCGTCCGAAGGGTAAACGGACGAACGCAAACGACTACAGGTTGTGAAGAACTACGGTCGGGGGTGAGACAGTAACTGCGGGGAGCTGCTTTGAAGACCGCGCTTTGGGCAACTAATCTGGATGATTCAGGTTGCCAACGCGCGGCGCTACGTCTGACTTACGCTAGACGTAGCGATAGAGGCCGCGCTAGGCGGCCGGAGGTAATTCGGAGGGTGTTCGGAAGGGAACGCATGGGTCTAATGTATGACGGCTCGCTGCGGCGTGTCAACCCGCGGACGTCATCCTGGCGCGTGCTGGCAATGCCGCAAGCGTCGCGTTGCACTCACGCCGCGCACGTCACACGGGTATTTTCGCGACGTCGACGATCAGCTCCACTTGCCGTTCGATCGCGCTCGGGACAGGCGCTTCGCCGCGCAACACGGCGTCGATCCAGGCGGCTGTGGTCGCGGCGTCGCGCGCTTCGGGCAAGTCGACTTCAGGCGCGTCGGGCGACGAGCGCTCGTGCGGCACACGCGTTTCGCAGATGCCGTCATGCAGCCAATCCACTTGCACCTGGCGGCGCGTGTCGGCCACCGCTTCGCCTTCGGTGCCGCGCGCGAGCAGGGCGCCGCCCTCCGCGGCGGCCGGGTGCGTGTTGAACAGTTGCGTGAGACTGTCGCGATATGGCGGATGCGTATAGTTCACGAGCCGCAGCCCGGCGGGCGCGAACGGCTGCAGAATTTTCACGAGCGTGTGCGTTGAATTGCGCACGCCCATCCGCCGGCGCAGCGAGAGAAGGTGCGCGAGCTTCGGCGCGAGTACCTCGATCGGTGCGAATGCGAGACGGCGCTCGGCGAGACCGTCTTCGATGTCGGCGTGCGATCGCGCGTGCGGAATCTGCAGATGTGTGAAGATTTCAGCGCTCGTCACGCGGCCCGGATCTTCCGTGACGCCATGCACCAGCACCGGCACACCTTCGCGCGCCAGCAGCAGCGCGAGCAGCGGCACCAGGTTGGGCTGCTTGCGCGCGCCGTTGTACGTGGGTATCGACACGGGCCGGAATGCCGCGTGCGGCAGATGAAGCGGTTCGAACGACGCCTGCGCGCCGGCCAGCATGGCGGCGAGTTCGTCGGCCGTTTCGCCTTTCACGCGATACGCTAGCAGCACGGCGCCGAGTTCGAGATCGGCCACGCGGCCGTCGAGCATCGCGGTGTAAAGCGTGCGCGTATCTTCGGCAGTCAGCGCGCGGGCGCCGTTCGGGCCGCGGCCGATTTCCTTGATATAGCGGGCGCAGGGGAAAAAATTGGCGGTGTCGGCGGAGTCGGTCATCGGGCGCAGTGGGACGAGGGCGTGCCGCCTTGGGCGGTCGGCCAGGGAATTCAAAGGACGCTATCCAGTGTGAGTATCGCATCTATAGCGACGAGGCGGTCCGGCGGACCGGCGATCCCACGAGACGATGCGGCCGGAGCGCCGGTCCGCGCGTGCCGGTGCCGATCCGCTGCGCGGCGCTTTGCCGCGCGTTACACTCGATGTTTTATCGCCGCGTGGGCGCGGCACAATCCAGAAACGGAGAACGGGATGAGTTACGTATTTGCACCCGCACCGGTCGTTGCGGTGCCGGTCGTGGGGTCCAGCGAGCAGTTCGCGGTGCGTCGCATCTACTGTGTGGGCCGCAACTACGAGGCGCACGCGCGCGAGATGGGGCACGATCCTGACCGCGAACCGCCGTTCTTCTTCGCCAAGCCGGCCGATGCCGTGCTGTATGTCGCACCGGGTGCGACCGGCGAATTCCCCTATCCCTCACAATCGAAGAACGTCCACTTCGAGATGGAACTGGTGGCGGCGATCGGTAAAGGCGGCAAGAACATTCCGGCCGAAAGCGCACTCGACCACGTGTACGGTTACGCGCTCGGCCTCGACATGACACGCCGCGACCTGCAGGCCGAAGCGAAGAAGCTGGGCCGTCCCTGGGATACCGCGAAGGGCTTCGATCACTCGGCGCCGCTCGGTCCGATCCATCCGGTCACGACGGTCGGCCATGTCGGCAAGGGTGCGATCTGGTTATCGGTGAACGGCGAGGAAAAACAGAATTCGGATGTGTCGCAACTGATCTGGTCGGTAGCCGAGACGATTGCCTATCTGTCGACGCTGTTCGAACTGCAACCGGGCGATCTGATTTTCACCGGCACGCCGGAAGGCGTCGGCGCGGTGGTGCAGGGCGATCTCATGAAGGGCGGTGTGGACGGGCTCGGCGAGCTCAGCGTACGCGTCGTCTGAAGCGCGGCGGGAGGAGACACATAACATGAAGCTCTACAGCTATTTCCGAAGCTCGGCGTCCTATCGCGTGCGCATCGCGCTGAACCTGAAGGGTCTGCCGTACGACTATGTGCCAGTGCACCTCGTGCGCGACGGCGGCGAGCAGCTGAAGCCCGAGTATCGCAAGGTGAATGCGGATGGCATCGTACCCACGTTCGTCGATGGCAACGAAGTGATGCCGCAGTCGCTCGCGATCATCGAGTATCTGGAGGAGACGCATCCGGAGCCGCCGCTGTTGCCCGGCACGCCGGCCGAGCGCGCCTATGTGCGTTCGGTGGCGCTGCAGGTGGCGTGTGAGATCCATCCGCTGAACAATCTGCGCGTTTTGAAATACCTGAAACACACGCTGTGTGTCGACGATGACGCGAAAGACGCGTGGTACAAGCATTGGGTCGAAGCAGGCTTTGCGACGCTCGAAGCACATCTGGCGGGCGATTCGCGCACCGGCAAGCTGTGCTTCGGCGACACGCCGACACTGGCTGATGCGTGTCTGATTCCCCAGGTGTTCAACGCCCAGCGCTTCAAGGTGGATACGGCGAAGTTTCCGACGATTCAGCGCATCTACGAACACGCGATGCAGATCGACGCGTTCGCTCGCGCAGCGCCTGGTGTTCAGCCCGACGCGGAATGATGCTGTGGCTTGAATGAAAAAAAGGGCGCTCGGAAGAGCGCCCTTTTTGCTCGTTTTGCGACGAACGTCGCTGTGTTCAACCGCCCAGCAACGCGTCCGAAAACTCTTCCGCGCTGAACGGCTGCAAGTCCTCTACCTTTTCACCGACGCCGATAAAGTACACCGGAATCGGACGCTGACGCGCAATCGCGGCGAGAATGCCGCCCTTCGCGGTGCCGTCGAGCTTGGTGACGATCAGGCCGGTGAGGCCGAGCGCGTCGTCGAAGGCTTTCACTTGTGCGAGGGCGTTCTGGCCGGTGTTTGCGTCGATCACCAGCAACACCTCATGCGGCGCGCCATCTTGCGCCTTGCCGATCACGCGCTTCACCTTGCGCAGTTCTTCCATCAGATGCAGTTGGGTCGGCAGACGGCCGGCCGTGTCCGCCATCATGACGTCGATCTTGCGCGCACGCGCGGCGCCAACCGCGTCGAAAATCACAGCCGCCGGGTCGCCGCTTTCCTGCGACACCACCGTCACGTTGTTGCGCTGGCCCCAGATCGCGAGCTGCTCGCGCGCGGCGGCGCGGAACGTATCGCCCGCAGCCAGCAGCACCGATTGCTCGAAGCTTTGCAGATGCTTGGCGAGCTTGCCGATGCTGGTGGTTTTGCCCGCACCGTTGACGCCCGCGATCATCATGACCAGCGGTTGCGCGCGGCCGAGCATCAGCGATTTTTCCAGCGGCTTGAGCAGGTCGATCAGCAGCGTGCGCAGCGCTGTTTTCACCTGTTGAGGATCGGTGAGGCGTTCGGTGCGCACTTTTTCGCGCAACGATTCGAGCAGAAATTCGGTGGCTTCGACGCCCGCGTCCGACATCAGCAGCGCGGTTTCGAGTTCTTCGTACAGATCCTCGTCGATCTTCGTGCCGACGAAAATACCGGTCAGGCTCGAACTCGTTTTCGACAGACCGGTCTTCAGACGCGTGAGCCACGAGCGCTTTGCGTTCGCGTCCTGCATAGGCGGCGGGACGATTTCGACCGTTTCGAGCGCCGGTGCTTCGGCTTCGGGCTCATTGGCGGACGCCGCGGCAGCCGGCTGCGTATCGACGCGAACCGGAGTCACCGGCTGCGGCGCTGACGGCGCGACGGGTGCTTGCGGCGCCTCTACGGCGGGTTCGGGCGCCAGGGCTTCCGGCGCCGTCTGCGATTCTTCTGGCGCGTTATCGGACTCTTTCGAACCCTTGAATCGTTTGAAAAAGCTGAACATGATCTGGCGTGGTGAGAGCGCGCGCCGATGCGCGCAGCCGGGACGGGCCCGTGGGAGCGGCAGGCAGCGTTGCGATGCGGGATGCAAGGCGCTGGAAGCCGCACATTTTATCAGGCGCGCCGCCGCCCGTCGTATTGGCCGAACGGCCAGGCTGGACGCCCGGCGCCCCTGTGGTAACGTTGGCGCTCCAGTCCGCACGCATCGGCGTCGCGGGCGCCCTAATAACGTAATCGAAACTGCATGCCCCGTTCTGCTCCTTCACGCGCCCACGGCGCTTCGTCCAAAGGCGGCAAGCCGCACGCCATCCGTATCATCGGCGGCGACTGGAAGCGCACACCGCTGCCCGTGCTCGACCTCGACGGCCTGCGCCCCACGCCCGACCGCGTACGCGAGACGCTCTTCAACTGGCTCGGCCAACGGCTGGACGGCCAGCGTTGCCTCGATCTGTTTGCCGGCAGCGGTGCGCTTGGCTTCGAAGCTGCCTCGCGCGGCGCCGCGCGGGTGTTGATGGTCGAGCGCAATGCGCGGGCCGCAAGCCAGCTGCGCGCGAACCAGGAGCGCCTCGCGGCGCGTACGATCGAAATCGCGGAAGCCGACGGCTTGCGCCTCGCGGCGAGTCTCGCCCCCGGATCGTTCGACGTCGTTTTCCTCGATCCGCCGTTCGACGGCGATCTTCTCGATAAGGCGCTCGCGCTGGCCGTGCCGCTGCTGAGCCCGACAGGTTTTCTGTACGTAGAAGCCGGCGACGCGCTCGAACTGGATGGGAACGAGACGCTCGCCGGTTGGGAAATCGTGCGGCAAGGCAAAGCGGGCGCTGTCCACTTTCATTTGCTGCAGCGCGAAAATAAGGAATAATGCGCGTTCCAAAACAAGCCGCGGACGGTTACCGTCACGCGTGCGGTCGGTGCCAAATGCGTCACGCGGACGCTTTGACGTGCCCATTTGTCTGAAGAGAGGAGAAGTCTCATGGTAGTCGCCGTGTACCCGGGCACATTTGACCCGCTGACGCGCGGTCACGAAGACCTCGTTCGGCGCGCGTCGAGCATTTTCGACACGCTGGTGGTGGGCGTTGCCGACAGCCGCAACAAGAAACCATTCTTCACGCTGAAAGAGCGTCTCGACATTGCTCATGAAGTGCTCGGGCATTACCCGAACGTTCAGGTGATGAGCTTCAAAGGGCTATTGAAGGACTTTGTCCGCAGCAATAACGCCCGGGTCATCGTGCGTGGCCTGCGCGCCGTCTCGGACTTCGAATATGAGTTCCAGATGGCCGGCATGAACCGCTATCTGCTGCCGGACGTCGAAACCATGTTCATGACGCCGTCCGATCAATACCAGTTCATCTCCGGCACCATCGTGCGTGAAATCGCGCAACTGGGCGGCGACGTCAGCAAGTTCGTGTTCCCGTCGGTCGAAAAATGGCTGAAGGAGAAGGTTGCCGCGCTGGATCCGAATGAGGGTCTCTCGGCGGGACAACCGTAACCGGCGTAAACTGTCGGATTGACGGATCAAAGCTGGCTTCGGCCGGCGCGAAGTGAGAGAAGTATGGCCTTGATGATTACCGACGAGTGCATCAATTGCGACGTGTGCGAGCCTGAGTGCCCGAACGACGCAATTTCGATGGGCCCGGAAATCTACGTGATCGACCCGAAGAAATGCACCGAGTGTGTCGGCCATTTCGACGAACCCCAGTGTATTCAGGTGTGCCCAGTCGAGTGCATTCCGCGCGACCCCGAGCATCTGGAATCGGCGGAAGGTCTGATGGCGAAGTACCACGCGCTGCAGGCAGCCAAGGGCGCGTGAGCATTGGATGATGGAAAACGGCGAGGCGGCCGCCTCGCCGTTTTCTTTTGTGGCAACGCTTTGTGTCTGTCGCGCGTGAGCTTGTCCCGATCGCTCGCTATCCCACCGTCACCCGACGTAAGCGCTGAAAATGTCGCGCAGTGCGTCCAGCAGAATGTCGCATTCGGCGTCAGTGCCGACCGAGATTCGCAGATGTTGGTCGATTCGCGCCGCCTTGAAATGGCGCACGAAAATTTCCTTTTCCCTTAGCCGTGCCACGAGCGTCGCTGCGTCGTAGCCTTCGTGACGCGCGAACAGCAGATTCGCCGCCGACGGCACCACCTCGAAGCCCAGTGCCGTCAAGCCTGCCGCCAACCGCTCACGGCTCGCAATCACTTTGGCGCAGGTGTCTCGGAACCATGCATCGTCCTCGTATGCAGCGATGGCCGCGACTTGCGCCAGGCGGTCGAGCGGATACGAGTTGAAGCTATCCTTCACGCGGTTCAGTGCGTCGATCAGTTCCGGATTGCCGAACGCGAAGCCGACTCGCATGCCGGCCAGCGAACGCGACTTCGATACCGTCTGTATCACCAGCAGGTTGGGATAGCGGTCGATCAGCGCGATGGCCGATTCAGCGCCGAAATCAACATAGGCCTCGTCGATCACCACGACCGATTCGGTATTTCTCGCCACCAGACGCTCGATATCGGCGAGCGGCAGTGGTCGTCCGGTCGGCGCGTTCGGGTTCGGGAACAGGATGCCGCCGTTGGGCGTCGTGTAGTCGTCGACATCGATGGCGAAGCTGTCGTCGAGTGCGACTGTCCGATAGTCGACTTCGAAGAGCCGCGCGTAGGTCGGGTAGAAGCTGTATGTGATATCCGGAAACAGCAGCGGTTTGTCGTGCTTCAGCAAGGCCTGAAAGGTGAGTGCGAGCACTTCATCCGAGCCGTTGCCTGCGAACACCTGTTCCGGGCGAATGCCGTGATATGCGGCTACCGTTTCGCGCAACTTGCGCGCGGTCGGGTCGGGATAGCGCCGCAGCGACTCGCACGCGTCGCCCAGTTCTTGCCGGATCGCCTCAAGTACGCGCGGCGACGGCGGATAGGGATTCTCGTTGGTGTTCAGCTTCACCGGATGCGCAACCACGGGCTGCTCGCCCGGCACATACGGCGTCAGACGGTGGACGATGTCACTCCAGTAGCGGCTCAAGCGATTTCTCCTGTCGATGGCGATACGGGCGAAGCGGATGCGGGCAGGGTCCGCTCAGGGATTGCGGTGGAGCTGCATCATCGCCCGCTCGAGTTCGCCTTTGATGATCTGCGGCATCACGGCCAACGCACGTTCGATCGACGCATCGATCACGTCCTGCTCTTCCCGCCGCGGCGGCTTCAGCACGTAATTGGCGACGTCCGGTTTGGCGCCGGCTCGCGCGCTTTCGGGAATCAGGTCACGCGGATGGCCGATGCCGATCCGCAGCCGCCAGTACTGTTGCGATGACAGATGCGCGGTGATGTCCTTCAGCCCGTTATGACCGCCGCTGCCACCACCGAGCTTCAGCTTGACGCTGCCCGGCGGCATGTCGAGCTCGTCATGCGCGACCAGAATTTCGTCCGGAAGAATCTTGAAGAACTGCGCAACCGCCACGACCGACTGCCCCGAGCGGTTCATATATGTTTGCGGTTGCAGCAGATGCACTTCTTCGCCGTGAAGCCGGGCCTTCGCATAGAAACCGTGAAAGCGCCGCTCGTCGCGTAGTGTTGTGCCTGCTTCGCGCGCCAGTTGATCGACCAGCCAGAAGCCGGCATTGTGGCGCGTCGCGGTGTATTCAGCGCCCGGATTGCCGAGCCCGACGATCAGCTTGATCATGATTGCATAGGTCCATCTGGCCTCGGCGCCGAACGCGACCGAGCCGAAAAAAACCGAAAAAAAACCCGCCGGGGCGAACCTCGGCGGGTCACATCGACCGTTTCATTGAAACGGATCGAGAGGATTGCTTGCTCAGCGCCAAAAAGGCACTTAGGCAGCCGGCGTTTCGCCTTCGCCTTCAGCAGCAGCGGCGTCGCCTTCGGCGATTGCGCCAGCCGGGATCGTTGCCGATGCGACGACCGGGTTTTCTGCGTCAACGTGAGCAACCAGTGCCACACCTGCCGGCAGGACGATGTCCTTGGCGTGCAGCGAGTGACCAGCTTCGATCGTCGCCAGGTCAACTTCGAGGAATTCCGGCAGTGCCGACGGCAGGCACTCGATTTCGATTTCGTTGAGGACGTGCGAGATCACCGCGCTCGACAGCTTCACTGCCGGGTTGGTTTCCTGGTTCATGAAGTGCAGCGGCACCTTGGTGTGCAGCTTCTTCTTCGCGTCGACACGTTGGAAGTCCACGTGCAGCACGAGCTGACGGAACGGGTGGTATTGCACGTCGCGCAGCAGAACCTGTTGCGACTTGCCTGCCACTTCCAGTTCGAGGATCGACGAGTGGAAAACTTCTTTCTTCAGCGCGTGCCAGAGTGCGTTGTGGTCCAGTTCGACCAATTGCGTTTCAGCACCAGCGCCATATACGATGCCCGGGGTCTTACCCGAGATACGCAGGCGGCGGCTCGCACCCGTACCTTGCAAGGAACGCTCGAAAGCGACTACTTTCATGTTGAATCTCCAATGCACTGCCCGCGACCAGGCAGTAAAAACGGGGCCTCCAAGCCATTACGGCTGAGGCCCCAGAGCGATGGCACGAACCTTCGTTCGTTCATGCCAATTGTGCAAAAGTGCGGCGTGCGGTACTGCTATGCGCGCCGCGCCTTCGCAAATACTTAACTTTCAGCGAACAGCGACATCACCGAATCGCCGCGGCGAATCCGCGAGAACGTTTCGGCGAGCAGGCCGGCGCTGGTCAGCGAACGGATCTTGGCGCACGAGCGGGCTTCTTCGCCGAGCGGGATCGTATCGGTAACAACGAGTTCGTCGAGTGCCGAAGCTGCAATTCGCTCGCCTGCACCGCCCGACAGAACCGGGTGGGTAGCGTAAGCGAACACCTGCTTCGCACCGCGTTCCTTCAAAACCTGAGCTGCCTTGCAGAGCGTGCCTGCGGTGTCGACCATGTCGTCCATGATCACGCAGGTGCGGCCTTCGACTTCACCGATGATGTTCATCACTTCGGCAACGTTCGCCTTCGGGCGGCGTTTGTCGATGATCGCGAGATCGCAATTCAGTTGCTTGGCCAATGCACGGGCACGCACCACTCCGCCGACGTCTGGCGAAACGACCAGCAGGTTCTCGTAGTTCTGCTTGCGCAGATCGCCGAGCAGCACGGGCGTAGCGTAGATATTGTCGACCGGGATGTCGAAGAAGCCTTGAATCTGGTCGGCGTGCAGATCCATCGTAATGATCCGCTCGACGCCGGCGATTTCCAGCATATTCGCCACGATCTTCGCCGAGATGGCGACGCGCGCCGAACGCGGGCGTCGATCTTGACGGGCATAACCGAAGTAGGGGATAGCTGCGGTGATCCGGCCTGCGGATGCGCGCTTGAGCGCATCGACCATGATCATCAGTTCCATCAGATTGTCATTCGCCGGCGCGCACGTGGATTGCAGGACGAAGACATCCTTGCCACGCACGTTTTCCTGAATCTCGACCTGGATTTCGCCGTCCGAGAAACGGCTGACCATTGCTTTGCCGAGGGGAATACCGAGGATTTTGACGACTTCCTGTGCAAGCGCGGGATTTGCGTTGCCAGTAAAAACCATCAGGCCGTCATGGCTGCTCATCGTGCACCTACTTCAGGCTGGGGGCGAGGGAAATGCGAGAATTTTTGGCAGGGGAGGAAGGAGTCGAACCTTCGAATGCCGGAATCAAAATCCGGTGCCTTAACCAACTTGGCGACTCCCCTACACTAACTTTGAGCTTCACCGAACGAGGGAACGTTCGACGATGCAAAACTTATGACGCGAAAGTAAAGAGTGGATGCTGATCGAGACTTGCAGTTACTGCGCTGTTCCATTCGCGAGGCAGTTTGGCTTGCGCCGCTTCTGCTTCAGCTTTGCTACGGAACGCTGCAAATACACTTGCACCTGATCCAGACATCCGCGCTGGTGCGATGTCTTCAAACCATCGCAGCACTTGCGCTACTTCCGCGTATTTTCCCACGACAACCTGCTGCATGTCATTGCGGCCAAAACTTTCTGGCCAGTCAGTGTTGCAGCTAAGTTCTGCAGGAAAGTCCGTAATTATGAGGGGTTTCGAATCTCTTGTCAACGCTTTTTCGGAAAAAATCGCTGCAGTTGGAACGTGAACCCTCGGTGTCACCACCAGGAAATGGCGCGGCGGCAATTGTACAACGTCTAAAGCCTCTCCGACACCCTGTGCGAACGCATTTTTCCCAAAAACAAAAAATGGCACGTCCGCACCGAGCTTCAACGCCAGCGCTTGCAACTCCAGTCGCGGCAAATCGAGTTTCCAGAGGCGGTTCAGCGCGAGTAACGTGGTGGCCGCATCGGAGCTGCCGCCGCCCAGACCCGCGCCCATTGGCAGGCGCTTGTCGATTTCGATATCGACACCTGCGGGCGAGCCGGTATGCGCTTTCAGGAGCGTTGCTGCGCGCACGGTGAGATCGTGTTCCGGCGGCACGTCGGCGATCTCAGTGCTGCGCGTGATGAGGCCGTCGTCACGCCGCTTGAAGTGCAGGATGTCGCCCCAGTCGAGCAACTGGAAGACGGTTTGCAGCGTGTGATATCCGTCCGGCCGGCGGCCGGTGATGTGCAGGAAGAGGTTCAGTTTCGCTGGCGCGAGGCAATCGCGCAGCGAGTCGGTCGTTTCAATCATGAGTCAGGGCTACATGCGCCATAGCGGCGCCGAAGAAGCGGCAAAGGTTGCGCGAACGGGCGCGGCTACTGAACTACTGATCCAGCACGAGCTTGATGTCGAGCGGCGGTTCCGAGCGGCTCAGATTCACGCGCTTCACGCCGGTGGCCGGTGCGTCCGCATACGCCAGGTAATCGATCGTCCAGCCGTCCTGCGTGATCTGCTTCAGACGCGAAGGCTGCTCAGGATCCTTCTCGGTTTTCGCGCGCGACGTCGGCGCAGGCGACGGTTGCAGCCAGTAGCGCAGCCCTTCGACCGGCAGCGCGAAGCCGAGCGCGTTCTGCATCAGCGTGGAGACGTTGTCGGCGGTGAGCGGTTGGCGATTCGGCAGTTCGAGCGTGGCCGAAGCAGGCGACGAAGTCACGATGGCAAGCGTCTGCCCGAGCGGATTGCGCAATTGCAGGGTGACCGTGTCACCCGTTTCCTGCCAGGTGAAATTGCCATAGGCATTGCGCTGCTGGCCGTTCTGATCGTTGTACTGGACCGCGAAACGGCCTTGATAGGCACGCGAGGTCTGGGCAGTGACGGACGTTGCCGCATTCGACGTGGACGGCCCCTGCGGCTTAACCGATGCACAACCAGCCAACGCGACAACCGCTGCCGCTACGAATCCGAGCGCCGCGCCACGCGGCGCCCGGGGATAGGAGATCAAGCGGGAAAGACGCATCAAAGATCGTTCACCTGAAGACGTTGAAGCGTTTTGACCAGGGTGTCGTTGTCCGGTTCGAGCTTGCGTGCGTCGCGGAAAGCGGCACGAGCCTGATCCTGCGCGCCGGTTTTCCACAGCACTTCGCCGAGATGCGCGCCGATTTCGGCGTTCGGCTGGAGGTCGTACGCTTTGCGCAGCAGCTTGATGGCATCCGACGTATCGCCCATCCGGTACTTGACCCAGCCGACGCTGTCCATGATGAACGCGTCGTTCGGCGCCAGCGCCGAGGCCCTCTCGACCAGCTTGTCCGCTTCCGGCAGCCGCTGATTGCGATCGGCCAGCGAATAGCCGAGCGCGTTATAAGCCTGCGGATTGTCCGGCTGCGTCTGGATCAGCTTGCGCAACTGCGCTTCCATGACGTCGTAATGGCCGGTTTTTTCGGCGGCCATCGCGTAGTCGTAGGTCAGATCGGGGTCGTCCGGGAAATTCGCGGTGGCCTGCTGCAGGCGTGTTTCCGCTTCCGGGTAGCGCTTCGCGTCGAACAGAATGGCCGCGTCGGTGCGCGCAATCAACGCCTGGTCGCGCGGATCGGGTGCCTGCAGGTTGGCCAGCAGCTTGCGCGCGTCTTCAGTCTTGCCCTGCTTGGCGAGCAATTGCGCCCGAGTGATCTGCGCCGGCACGAACTGCTGGCTCGCTGGCGAAACCTTGTTCAGCCAGTCGCTCGCGGCCGCTTCGTTCTTCTGTTCCAGCGACAGTTGCGCAAGATAGATATACGCCTGGCCCGGATCGGCGCCTGGCGTTTTCTCGGCTTGCTGCGCGTACTGGGTCAGATAGGTCTGCGCCTCGGGGAAATTCTTCTGCTGGATCTTGATCAGCGCGAGCGCCATCAGCGGCGTGAGGTCGGTCGCGTTGTTCTTGTGCATGATCTCGAACTGCTTCTGCGCGTCGTCCAGACGGTCGCTCGCGAGATACATCTGCGCGAGCGCGAGACGCGCGTCATGCGATTTCGGATTCTGCTGCACGTACTTTTCGAGCGACGCGATGCCTTCCTTGCGCTCCTCCGGGCCCATCTGCGACAGCATCAGCGCGGCCGGCAAATAGTCCGGCTTGAGCGTGAGCGCCTGCTCGAGCGACTTGCGCGCGCCCGGTGCGTCGTCGGAAACGAGCTGCTGGCGCGCGATGGCCAACTGCGCCTCGGGCCGGTTCAGGTCGTTCTTCAGCAGATCCTGCAGCACATGCAAGCCGCCGATCCGGTTCGGGCCGCGCGAGAGCAGCAACTGCAGCGCCAGAATCGCGCTGCCGCGATTGTCGGCCGGCACTCTCGCGAGTTCACGGGCGAGGATCGGTGCGGCGTCGTCAGGCTTGCCGGACAGCACGAGTAGCGATGCATCGAGTTGCGCGGCGCGTTCCGAATCCGGCGCATACTGCTGCCACAATTGCGCGGCGGCCAATGCGTCTGACGGGCTTTGCGCGGCCAGCGCGATTTCCGTGGCGCGTTGCGCCATGCGTGGATCGTGCGTGTCGCGCGCGAGCGCGAGGTAGGTCTGGTAGGCGGGCGCGGGCTGATCGCGTTGCAGTGCGACTTCAGCGGCGAGCACCTGGAATACGATCTGGCTGGACAGCGGCACACCCGGCAGAGACTTCTGGTCTTCTGCCGTTGCCGGGCCGAGCGGGTCTGGCAGCGTGACGGACGTGTCATCCGAGTCTGGCGACGGGTCCTGCGCGTGCGCGGGCACGGCAGCCAGCGCCCAGACGGCGAGCGCGGCGGCACCGAGCATGCGGCGAGCGGACACGGCGTGCGGCACGCGGGATGCGCTAGCCGGGCGCTTCGAAAACAGCTTCACGAAGGACAAGTTCATGGAAATCCGTTCAATGTTTCGGACGATTGTAACGCGCTCGCTACAATAAGCGCACAACCACTCACGCAAGTTGCAGACCAGTTAGACATGCCAGAGTTGCCAGAAGTTGAGGTTACCCGAAGGGGAATCGAACCGTATGTGTCCGGGCGCAAGGTTGAACGCGTCGATGTGCGTACGCCCGCGCTGCGTTGGCCGATTCCGGCGGACCTTGCGAAAACCTTGCGTGGCAGCGTGGTGCGCAAGGTCGAACGGCGCGGCAAGTATCTGCTATTCGAGATCGACGCCGGCTGGTTCATTGTGCATCTCGGCATGACAGGCACGCTGCGCGTGCTGCGCCATGTGCCGCGTCCACCCGCTGCGGCGAAACACGATCACATCGACTGGATTTTCGACGAATTCATTTTGCGCTATCGCGATCCGCGGCGCTTCGGCGCGGTGTTGTGGCACCCGCGCGAAGCCGGTGGCGTGCTCGAGCATCCGCTGCTCGCGAGCCTCGGTGTCGAGCCGTTTTCGCCGGCGTTCTCCGGCGCGTTGATGCACCGGCTCACGCGCGGGCGCAAGGTGTCGGTGAAGCAGGCCTTGCTGGCAGGGGAAATCGTGGTCGGCGTGGGTAATATCTACGCGTCCGAAAGTCTCTTTCGCGCCGGTATCCGGCCTACCACCGCGGCGGGCCGCGTCTCGCTCGTGCGCTACGATCTGCTGGCCGACGCGGTGCGCGTCACGCTCGCCGCAGCGATCGAGAAGGGTGGCAGCACGCTGCGTGATTTCGTCGGCAGCGATGGCGAAAGCGGTTACTTTCAGCTCGACTATTTCGTCTATGATCGCGCGGGGCTGCCATGCCGCGTGTGTGGAACGCCGATCAAACAGATCGTGCAGGGGCAGCGTTCTACGTATTTCTGTCCCACCTGCCAGCGCTAAATTTTCGATGCCTTCTCGTATAAGCCCGTCCGCCGCGTCCGCTACGCCCGCTTTTCCTGTCATGTCTGATTTTTCCGCGCGGCTGATTGCGTGGCAGCGCCAGCATGGCCGTCATGATCTGCCCTGGCAGAACACGCGCGATCCGTATCGCATCTGGCTGTCGGAAATCATGCTGCAGCAGACGCAGGTATCGACGGTAATTCCGTACTACGCCAAGTTTCTTGCGCGTTGTCCGGATGTCGCCTCGCTCGCCGCCGCGCCGGCAGATGATGTGATGGCGCTGTGGGCCGGCCTTGGTTATTACTCGCGTGCACGCAATCTGCATCGCTGCGCTCAGGTGGTCGTCGAGCAGCATGGCGGTGCGTTTCCCGAGTCGGCCGACGAGCTCGCGGAATTGCCGGGCATTGGCCGCTCGACGGCAGCGGCGATCGCCTCTTTCGCGTTTGGCGCGCGTGCCACGATTCTCGACGGCAACGTGAAGCGCGTGCTGGCGCGGGTATTTGGCGTCGAAGGTTTTCCCGGCGAAAAGAAAGTCGAGAACGCGATGTGGACGCTGGCGGAATCGCTTCTGCCGTCCAACGCATCGGACGACGATGTCAGTGCCTATACGCAAGGCCTGATGGACCTCGGGGCAACCTTGTGCGTACGCGGCAAGCCGGACTGCCTGCGCTGCCCGTTCGCTGCCGACTGCGTGGCCAACGTGACCGGACGTCAGCGTGAACTGCCCACGGCACGACCGAAGAAAGCCGTGCCGACGCGCCGCACATGGATGCTGGTGCTGCGCGACGGTAACGCCGTGATGCTGGAAAAGCGCCCGCCCTCGGGCATCTGGGGTGGCTTGTGGAGCCTGCCCGAAGCCGCCGACGAAGCCACGCTTGCCGAGCGTGCACGTGCCTTTGGTGGCGACGGAGCGGTCTCACCGCTCGCGCCGCTCACGCACGTCTTCACGCATTTCAAGCTGGATATCGAGCCGCGGCTCGCTGAACTGGATCGTGGTGTGGGCGCATTGGCTGCGCTTAACGACGCGGACACCGCATGGGTCGCGTTAAGCGATCTCGATTCGTTCGGTGTACCCGCGCCGGTGCGCAAACTACTGGATAGTTTGCACGGCTCGCTGATCTAGCCAGCCGCGAGCCGAAAAAGCCGAAAGCACATCAAATCAAAGCAGCTGATGCTGCTGCATATAGTGATGAACCACGTCGATTCGCGCGCCGGCGTCCTGCAGTTCCATCAACTTTTGCCTTGCACGAAGGGCGATGGGCAACACTTCCGCAAGCCGGTTCGACACCCATGACGGATCTTCCAGCCTGAACGGTTCCGCGAACGGCAAGCTGTCCGGGTCGCGTTCGCGGATCGTGGCGATGATCCGTTCGAGCACTTCCGCGCATGCACCGAATTTGGCCAGTTGCTCATTGCCCTCGAGCGGGATGTCTTCTCCGAGCGGCTCCGCCATGCCGACCAGCAAGCCACTGCTTTCCACGCGATGCGAGAGCAGGCGAAAGCGCCGTGTGCCACGTGCCCGAATCAGCAACATGCCGAAGGCTTCAACATCGCACTCTTCGATCTCGGCGAGACAGCCAATTGCTTCGGGCACCGAAGGCTCTTCTTCGCGCGCCACTTCCGCGCCGCTTTTCAGCAGACACACACCGAACGGCGTTTTTTCACGCAGACACTCGCGCGCCATATCGAGGTAGCGCGCTTCGAAGATTTTCAGCGGCAGCAGTCCATCGGGAAACAGCACCGTATGCAGCGGAAACAGCGGCACATCGGCAAGCACAGTAGAAGAAGACATGGCGCAACGCTTCGAGTTAAGGCCGCGCGATGCGGCCGGTTAAGCCACTAACTTCGATGATTCGCCGGCATGAACCGGCGCATCGCGGTGCCGCACAATGACATTCGCTGACGTTGCGAGACGCGCGGCGAGCGTCTCAGCAATGAATACCGAGCGGTGCTGGCCGCCCGTGCAACCGATCGCGACCGTCAGATAACTGCGGTTGTCGTCACGGAAATGCGGCAACCATTTGGCGAGAAATTTTTCGATGTCGTCGATCATTTCATGCACGACCGGCAGCGCATCGAGAAAATCCCGCACCGGCTGGTCGAGGCCCGTGAGCGGCCGCAATTCATGATCGTAGTACGGGTTCGGCAGCGTGCGTACGTCGAAAACATAATCGGCGTCGAGCGGCACGCCGCGTTTGAAACCGAAGGACTCGAACATCAGCACGAGCCCCGCATCTTCCTGTTCGATGAAGCGTTTGACCCATGCGCGCAGCACGTTTGCGCGCAGATTGCTGGTGTCGATCTGATGGCCGAATTCGGCGAGGCCCGCCACGAGTTCGCGTTCGCGTTCGATCGCTTCGGCGAGCGACGTCAGCAAGCCGACGTCTGCATCATGCGCCGTGGAACCGGACAGCGGGTGGCGGCGGCGTGTTTCGGAAAAGCGTTGAATCAGCGACTGCGTGCTTGCGTTCAGGAAGAGTACACGCACATCGTGGGCGCGCGACAGGTCGCGGATCATCGCGGGCATTTCGTCGAGCGAAGCGCTCGAGCGCGCGTCGATGGCGACCGCGAGGCGTTCCTGGCCGTCGTCGGCGAGATAGTTGGCCAGTTGCGGCAAAAAACGCGGCGGCAGGTTGTCGACGCAGTAATAGCCTGCGTCTTCAAGCGCGTTCAGGGCAACTGATTTGCCGGAGCCGGAAATACCGGTGATCAGGATTATGCGCATGGAGTCGTGAAATCCGTACAGTTCATCATAGCATCTGGTCCCAGTGCGCGCGCCGTCGCAGCCTGCCGTTGGCTGCGGACGTCACACGGTGCCGCGGCGCGCGGATTCAGATCAATTTGCCGGGAAACTGGCTGTCCGGGTCCTGCATGGCCAGACGCTGGCGATCCATGAAGTCGCGCAGCGTATCGATGCCGCGCAGTTGCAGGATCGTGTTGCGCACGGCCGCTTCGACCAGAACCGCGAGGTTGCGGCCGGCCGCCACCTGAATCGTGACTTTGCTGATCGGCAGACCGAGCACGTCGACGGTTTGGCTTTCCAGCGGCAGCCGCTGGAATTCACCGTCCGGACGGCGCACCAGTTGCACGATCAGTTTCAGCTTCATTTTGCGGCGCACCGCGGTTTCACCGAAGATCGTCTTGATGTCGAGCAGGCCCAGACCGCGCACTTCAAGCAGGTTTTGCAGCAGCGGCGGGCAGCGCCCTTCGACGAAATCCGGCCCGAGGCGCACGAAATCCACTGCGTCGTCGGCAACGAGGCCGTGGCCGCGGCTGATCAGCTCCAGCCCGAGTTCGCTTTTGCCGAGGCCGGAATCGCCGGTGAGCAGCACACCCATACCGAGAATGTCGAGAAACACGCCATGCAACGTGGCGCGCGGCGCCAGAATGCGCGACATGTAGAGGCGCAGGCTGTCGATCACCGCGGCGGCGGACATCGGCGTGGTGAAAAGCGGCGTGGACGAGCGCGTGCAGCGCAGCACCAGTTCCGGCGGCGCGGCGACGCCGCCCGCCACCACCAGAAACGGCGGTTCCAACGCGATCAGCTCGGCCATGTGGCGCGAGCGGTCTTCGTCGGTTTGGCGCTTGTAGTAGTCGATTTCGGCGTCGCCGAGCACCTGGATCCGGTTCGGGTGGATCAGGTTCAAGTGGCCGACAAGGTCGGCGCTCGACGTGGCATTGGCGACCGATTCCGAAGAAAAGCCGCGCTCCCAGCCTTCATGCCCCGTCAGCCAGCTCAACTTCAGCATGGCGGCGTTGTCGTCGAAAATGCTCTGGGCGTTGATGCTGGACGTATCCATGAGTCGGTGACTCCCGTGTGGACCGCTTGCTTGGGAAAGGATGCGGCCTCGTTAACGCGGACCGCGCACCTCGCCTGGCTGTACCCGCCTGCAGGCGGGAAGCCGGGTGAATAGGCGACGTGCGGATAACCGCCGATGCATCAAGGTTGCCACTGAGTGAGCAGGCGATGCAACGATTCGCGGTCTTCTTCCGTGTGCAGGCGCTCGCGGGCTTCGCGATCGGACAGCAACTGGGCGATTTCCGAGAGAATTTCGAGGTGCTGCTGGGTGGCCTGCTCAGGCACGAGCAGGAAGATCAGCAGCGAGACCGGCTGACCGTCGGGCGATTCGAAGGGGATGGGTTCGGCAAGGCGGACGAATGCGGCGAGCGGCTGCTTCAAGCCTTTGATCCGGCCATGCGGAATCGCGACGCCTTCACCAAGCCCCGTCGATCCGAGGCGCTCGCGCGCAAACAGATTGTCAGTGACCGTGCTACGGGCGATGCCGTTCTGGTTCTCGAAGATCAGGCCCGCTTGCTCGAACACGCGCTTCTTGCTGGTGACCGATAGTCCGACGACGACGTTCTCGAGGGGAAGAAATTTGGCTAAACGATTCATGTTGACAGGCGAAAACGTGGCCTGGGTTCTCCTCGCTGGGGCGTTTGAGTGATGTTCCATTCGTTTGATGCTCACGGCGACGTGCGTTGAAGTCCGAAAGCGCAGGACTCCGGCCGACCGATTTCCGTTTGAGCTAACTTGACCCCGATGGTAACCGGAACATTATAGAACAGGGTAGCCACGGATGGTGCGGCGCGCCATCCATGCATCATGGGTTTCTTCGCAGGATTGATCCGGTCTGCCCGGCTGCCTGAAAAAGGCGCCCCGAAACGAAAAACCGCCCGGTCTCGGGCGGTTTGGCTGGGGATACGCAAATGCAGGCAAATGCGGGCGAATGAGGAAAACGAAGGAAAGTAAAGCAGGCCTTCTAATCTTCCTTATTGCGGCGGCACGTCCAGGATTGGTGCCGGCTGGTACTTGATCGCATCGTGCTGATGGCCTTGCAGGCGATCTTTATGGCGTATCACTTGCCGGTCGAGCTTGTCGATCATCAGATCGATCGCAGCGTAAAGATCGCTGTCACAGCTCTCGACGAAGATATCTTTGCCCTTCAGATGCAGGTTAATTTCAACCTTTTGACGCTTTTCCTTTTCCTTGTGGTTGTCGACCGAGAGGACCACACTGCCGTCGATGACCTGATCAAAATGTCTTAGCACCCTATCCAGTTTGGTGATCACGTATTCGCGCAACGCAGGCGTTACTTCGAGGTGGTGTCCACTGATCTGCAGATTCATAGTGCTTCTCCAAGCTAGAGGCCGCTTGTTCCGCACGATGACGAAGGTCCGGTCGATCTGTCGGCTTGCCTGAGTCGCCCCCCGGTGACTGACTTCTGGCAGGTCGCATCGGCCGGCCTGTCCGCCAACTGCGGAGCGGCCGGTAAATGCCCGTCGCGGGAGGCGGCGGGCTACAGAGACTTGCGCAGGTTGACTGCCGGAATCTTGAGGGCCTCGCGATACTTCGCAACGGTACGCCGTGCGACCACGAAGCCCTGTTCCGCCAGCAGTTCGGCTATGCGGCTGTCTGAAAGAGGAGATTTCGGGTTTTCCGCTCCTATCAGTTGCTTGATGAGCGCGCGAATCGCCGTGGAAGACGCCGCGCCGCCCGTGTCAGTCGAAACGTGTGATCCGAAGAAGTACTTAAATTCAAGCGTCCCGAATGGGGTCAGCATGTATTTACCGGTTGTCACACGGGAGACAGTTGACTCGTGTAGGCCCAGCGTATCAGCAATTTCTCGCAAAACCAAGGGGCGCATGGCAATTTCGCCGTGGACAAAAAAGCTCTTTTGACGCTCGACAATGGCTTGCGCGACCCTGAGGATCGTTTCGAAACGCTGCTGGATATTTTTGATCAGCCAGCGTGCTTCCTGCAGTTGCTGGCGCAACGATCCGCTGCCGGGATCACCCCGGTTATTACGCAAAATATTCGCGTACAGATGGTTGATCCGCAGCTTCGGTACCACTTCCGGATTGAGTTCCGCCTGCCAGCCCTGTGCCGTTTTGCGCACCATGATGTCCGGCACGACATAGTCCGCTTCCGCCTTGCCATAAGCGGCGCCGGGAAACGGCTCGAGCGAGCGGATCAAAACATGCGCATCGCGTAGATCGTCGTCGTTCGCCTTCAGGTGTTTGCGCAGGCGCGTGAAATCGCGCGCCGCGAGCAGTTCCAGATGATGGGCGACGATGTCGAGCGCAAGCGTGCGTGTAGACGAGTGGTCGAGCCGCAGCAATTGCAGCTTGAGACACTCGGACGCGGAGCGCGCGCCGACCCCTGCCGGGTCGAAGCTATGCAACAGCGCTAGCGCGGCGTTCATTTCGTCGAGATCGACCTCGAGCTCTTCGGGCAGATCGGTCAGCACTTCCTCGAGCGTGGCGGCAAGATAGCCGTCGTCGTCGAGCGATTCGATCAGGAAGGTGATCAGCGCACGGTCGCGCTGGCTCGCCTGGGTGACGCGAAGTTGCGCCATCAGGTGATCGCGCAGCGAGGTGCTCGATTCATGGATTTGCAGCGGCGGCAGATCGTCGTCGTCCGAGGCATTGCCGGAGCGGCCGTAGTCGCCGAGATCCCATTGCGACGCGTCGCCGTTGTTGTCGCTCGCGAGGCCGTTGTATTCGTCGACACCTTGCGGCTCGCCGTTCTCGGCGCGCTCGCTGCTGCTGGTGGACGAAGACGACGTATTGCCGCCCATCTGGTCGGACGGTGGGGAGGAATTGGGCGACTGGGCGATCAGTGAGCCGTCGGCCGCCACACGCAGGGGACTCGCGATCCAGTCGTCCTCATTCTCGAGGAGTGGATTCTGCGAGATCGCCATTGCGACTTCCTGCTGCAGTTCGAGCGTGGACAGCTGAAGCAGCCGGATGGACTGCTGCAGTTGCGGGGTCAGCGCAAGATGCTGCGATAGGCGGAGTTGGAGGCTGGCTTTCATGGCAAGTTGAGATTCATTGTAGAGAGTTTGCCACGACCGCGATACATTGCGACATTCGCAATTACGCGTGCGCCCGTTTTCGGCGGCGCTGGGCGCGGGACGGCCCAGGTCAAAAATGCTGATGTGCGGATGCCGCAAAGGGGCCGGCGGATGCACGCTCGCACCGCCGGCAATCCTTTGTGCACTTACATGCGGAAGTGCTCGCCCAGATAGACGCGCCGCACGCTTTCGTTCTCGATGATGTCGCTCGGCGCACCGGCGGCCAGCACGCTGCCGTCGCTGATGATGTAGGCGTGGTCACAGATGCCGAGGGTTTCGCGCACATTGTGGTCGGTGATCAGCACGCCGATATTGCGCTGCTTCAGAAATTTAACGATCTTCTGGATTTCCAGCACCGCGATCGGATCGACACCCGCGAACGGTTCGTCGAGCAGAATAAAGCTCGGATTGGTGGCCAATGCACGAGCAATTTCAACCCGCCGACGCTCGCCGCCCGACAGCGACAGCGCCGGATTCTCACGCAGGTGAGCGATCTGCAGTTCGTCGAGCAAGGCCTCGGTGCGGTTCGTAATGGTTTCCTTGCTGAGCCGCTTGCCGTTGTCTTCGACCTGCAATTCCAGCACCGCGCGAATGTTTTCCTCGACGCTGAGCTTGCGGAACACCGAGGCTTCCTGCGGCAGATACGACAAGCCCAATGATGCGCGCTTGTGAATCGGCAGCAAGCTGATCGACTTGCCGTCCAGGTCGATTTCACCTGCATCGAGCGGCACGAGGCCGACGATCATATAGAACGAGGTGGTCTTGCCAGCGCCATTGGGACCGAGCAGGCCGACCACTTCGCCGCTTTTCACGTCGAGCGAGACGTCTTTGACGACCGTGCGTGAGCCGTAGCGTTTCTTCAGGTTGCGGACTACCAGCGAACTGCTGGTGCCGGCCGGTTTGCGATTGGGGAGGGACGCGGAGGAACTCACTGGTTCGGTGCTCCCTGGATCGTGGTGGACGGCGCGAGCGTGGCCGACGCGCCGTTCAAGGGCGCTGCGCCGCCATTGCGCGGCGCCAGCATGGCGCGCACGCGGCCGGTCGGGTTGCCCGGGCCGGCGACGTCCTTACCCGCCTTAGCGGTGTAGAAGTCGCTCTGGCCGTCATAGGTAATGACGCTGCCGTGCACCTGGTCCATGACCGTTGAGAGGCCTTGCAGGCGCTTGACGGTGGCGTTGGTGGTGAGCGTGGTCAGATCCTGCTTGCCGTCGTAGTCGATCCGGATGGCCGTGCCTTCGATGTATTCATCGAGGCCTTCGCGCTTCTGGCGGAAATACGACAGATTGCCGCCGCTCGACGTGCCGGTGGCGTACTGATAGCCCTGTGGGTCTTGCGTCACTTCGACCCGATCGGCCCTGATCACGATCGTGCCTTTGGTGGCGACCACGTGGCCGGTGAAGATGTTGACCTGTTTGAGGTCGTCGTAAGTCATGTTGTCCGCTTCGACGTTCAGCGGCTTGTCCTTATCGGCGCGGTCGGCGTGCGCAAGCGGCGCGAAGCCGGCAAGCGGCAGCGCGACGAGCAGCGCAGCGAGTCCGGCGCGGCACGCGGACAGGGTGCGCGAGCGGCCGGTATCAAAACGGGGGAACGATTCGTTCATGCAGTCACGCCTGGAATGGATTACCCGGGTTGCTTGGGCGAGCTGACGGAGCCTTCGGACGCGGCAATCGCGCCCTTTACATTGCCGAACAGCTGCATCACCCGGGTGACGTTGTTGTAGTTCATGCCGCTGGCAGTCATCACAGACATGCCGCGCTGAAGTTTAACCGGCTTTTCGGTCTCGATCACATCGTCGTTGACCAGCACCCTAAAATGCTGCGAATCTGCCTGCATCTGCGGATCGCCGCTCCCGGCCGCCCGTACGATGCGCGCGTTGTCGTACAGATTGACGATCGAGGCGTCGCCGTTCACCGTGCCGGTGTCTCCGGTCGCGGTGACGATCGGCTTGCCGGGCTGAAAGGCGCGCATGGCCGGCTTGACCAGGTCGCTCAGCTCGTCATCCTCGTAGTGAATCAGGGACTGGGCGGTCAGACGGTATTGCGTCGAGCCCGACTGATCGAGCTCGGAAACCGAGAAATTGTCCGCGAAGTAGTCGGGCGTGTGCTCCTTGGGGCGCAGCACGCCTTCGTTCTGCCGCGGCAGCGTGGCTTGCAGCAGCCACCATGTAATGCCGGCGAGCGCGGCCATCGCGACGAGCGGAATCAGTGAGGTCCAGCGAAACCGATTCATCCGACGAGGCCTCGCTGTTCGCCGCTACAGGCTGCCGCGAGCAGCGCCTCATATTTGTGCTGCGCGCGCAGCAGGGTGTCGCAGACTTCGCGCGCCGCACCGTGGCCGCCGCGCGCCTCGCTGACCCAATGGGCGCGCGCGATCACTTCAGGATGCGAATTGGCCGGCGCCGCCGCGAAACCGACCTTCAGCATTACGCCGAGATCGACCCAGTCGTCGCCCATATAGCCGCATTGTTCCGCAGTCATGCCGGTTTGCTCGAGCAGGTCGGCGAACGCCTGGGGTTTGTCTTGCACGCCCTGATAGACGTGGGCGATGTTCATTTCCTTCGCCCGCACCGCGACGATGCCCGACTTGCGCCCGGTGATGATCGCCGTTTCGATGCCGGCCTGGCGCAGCAGCTTCATGCCGTGGCCGTCCATCGAGTTGAAGCCCTTCATCGTGTCGCCTTCCGCCGTAAACAGCAGGCCGCCGTCGGTCAGCACGCCGTCGACGTCGAAAATCATCAGCTTGACGCGGCTTGCGCGTTCAGTGGCGGTAAGGGGGGCGACGGGCATCAGATCACCTTCTTCGAGAACAGGTCGTGCATGTTGAGTGCGCCGATCAGCTTGCCTGCTTCGTCGACGACCAGCATCTGATTGATGCGGTGGCGCTCCATCAGTTCCACGGCTTCGACAGCAAGTTGATCCGGACCGATGGTGCGCGGGCCGGCGGTCATGACAGAGGCGATCGACAGTTCGCGGAAATCGCCGTCGCGTTCGAGCACGCGGCGCAAGTCGCCGTCGGTGAAGATGCCGGTCACGTGATCGTTGTGATCGACGATCGCCGTCATGCCCATGCGTTTGGCGGTCAGTTGGAACAACGCGTCGCGCACGGTTGCGTCAGGCGTCACCTTCGGCACCTGGTCGTCGGTGCGCATCACGTCGCGCACATAAGTCAGCAGGCGGCGGCCGAGGGCGCCGCCCGGATGCGAACGGGCGAAGTCGTCCCGGCCAAAGCCGCGCGCGTCCAGCACCGCGACCGCGAGCGCATCGCCGAGCGCGAGCGCGGCGGTGGTGCTGGCGGTGGGCGCAAGATTCATCGGACAGGCTTCTTTTGACACGCCAGAATTCAGATGCACGTCGGCCAGTTGTGCGAGACTCGACGACGGACGGCCCGTCATTGCAATCAGCTTCGCGCCGAGCCGCTTGATGAGCGGCAGGATCGCCACGAGTTCTTCAGTTTCACCGGAATTGGACAGCGCGAGGAACACGTCGTCTGCCGTCACCATGCCGAGGTCGCCATGACTCGCTTCCGCCGGGTGAACGAAGAACGCCGGTGTGCCGGTGCTGGCGAGCGTGGCCGCGAGCTTGCGGGCCACATGGCCGGATTTGCCGATGCCGGAAACGACAACGCGTCCACGGCAACCCAGGATGAAGTCGACCGCCCCGACGAAACCATCGTCGAGTTGATCGCGAAGCGCGCGCACGGCGTCCGCTTCGATGTCGAGCACGTCGCGAGCGAGCGCGAGTGCCCGGTCGCCATTGATTTTCGCTATCATTCGCGGAGTATAGCAAAGGCGCTTGTTCGCCGCGCCGGGCCTGCTGTGCCAAGCCGCTGTCTTTATTGCTGCCTTTACCGGCCCCTCAACCTTGTCGCACGGCCTTTCTCGTGCGCGGTTCCGCTGACGAACGAGGACGCTTTACCGATGCGTTTTAGCCGATGATTTCCCCCCTCGAAATGACGCTATTCCTGCTGCTGGCATCAGTGGCCGGAGTGGTGACTTTTCGCTTTCTGAATCTTCCACCGATGCTGGGCTATCTGACGGTCGGCATCGTCGTCGGGCCGCACGCGTTCGGTTTGATTCCCGATTCGGTGGGCGCACAGAACCTGGCCGAGTTCGGCGTTGTGTTCCTGATGTTTTCGATCGGGCTGGAGTTTTCGCTTTCCAAACTGCGTTCGATGCGCCGGCTCGTGTTCGGCTTGGGCCTGTTGCAGGTGATTGGCACGATTGCCGTGGCGGTCACGCTCGGCTTCGTGCTGGAACGCTGGGTGCACATTACGTGGCAGGCGAGCGTGGCGCTGGGCGGCGCGTTGGCGATGTCGTCGACGGCGATCGTCAGCAAGATGCTCGCTGAGCGGCTCGAGATCGAAACCGAGCACGGCCGCAACATCTTCGGTGTGCTGCTATTCCAGGATCTGGCGGTGGTGCCGCTGTTGATCGTGATCGCGGCGCTGGGCGGCGATTCGAAAGATCTCGTCAGCGCGCTCGGGGTGGCCGCGATCAAGATCGTCGTGGCGTTAGCGCTATTGTTAATAGTGGGTCAGCGCTTCATGACGCGCTGGTTCAACGTGGTCGCGCGCCGCCGCTCGCAGGAATTGTTCATTCTCAATCTGTTGCTGGTGACGCTCGGCGCGGCGTTCATCACGGATAAGTTCGGCCTGTCGCTCGCGCTCGGCGCGTTCATCGCCGGCATGTTGATCGCCGAAACGCCGTACCGCCATCAGGTGGAAGAGGACATCAAGCCGTTTCGCGACGTGCTGCTAGGCCTCTTCTTCGTCACGACCGGCATGCTGCTGAATCCGCGTGTGATCTGGGAGCATCCGTTCATCGTGCTCGGCTTCCTGGTCGGCCCGATCCTGCTGAAGGCGGTGATGGTGACCGGGCTCTCGCGCCTGTTCGGTGCGTCGCCGGGTGTCGCGATGCGCACCGGTATCGGCCTCGCGCAAGCCGGTGAGTTCGGCTTCGTGCTGCTGAACCTGATTCTCGACAAGCATCTCGTCGACGCTACCCTGTTGCAGGCGATTCTCGCGGCGATGCTGCTGTCGATGCTGGCCGCGCCCTTCATGATCCAGAACGCCGATCGAATCGTGCTACGGTTGTCGTCGACTGAATGGATGATGCAGTCCTTGCAGATGACGCGTATTGCAACGCAGAGCCTGAAGCAAAGCGGTCACGTGATCATTTGCGGCTACGGCCGGGCCGGGCAGAATCTGGCGCGCATGCTGGAGCACGAAGGCTTGTCTTATGTCGCGTTGGACCTGGACCCCGATCGCGTGCAGGCCGCTGCCGCGGCCGGTGAATCCGTGGTGTTCGGCGATGCGGGGCGGCGCGAATCGCTGCTTGCCGCCGGTATCCATCGCGCCGCGGCGATCGCGATTACCTATGCGAACACGCCGTCGGCATTGCGCGTGCTACACAATATTCACGAGCTTGAGCCGACGCTGCCGGTGATCGTTCGTACCGTCGACGACGCCGATCTGGAAAAGCTGCTGGCCGCCGGCGCGACCGAAGTGATTCCGGAAATCGTCGAGGGCAGTCTGATGCTGGCCTCGCACACGCTGGTGCTGATGGGCGTGCCGATGCGGCGCGTGGTGCGGCGGGTCGAGGAAATGCGCGACGAGCGCTACGCGCTGCTGCGCGGCTATTTCCACGGCGCGGACGACATGGAAGACGACGACGGCCACGAACAGGTGCGGCTACAATCGGTGCCGGTCGACGAAAACTCGGACGCGGTGGGCCGAACGCTGGCGGAATTGGGCCTGTTCGATCTGGGCGTCGAGGTGACGGCCATTCGGCGGCACGGCATTCGCGGCGTCGAGCCGGACCCGTCCACCAAGCTGCGCGCGAGCGACATCGTGGTGTTGCGCGGTCTGCCCGAACAGCTGGCCGAAGCCGAAGAACTGCTTTCGAAGCATCGCCGCGCGGGCGCCGCTGCGGCCTAGCAACAACGGTGCGACCGGCGTGGCGTTGCCTGGGTGTGGTTTCGGCGAGGCCGGCGTTGCCGGCCACGGCTGAGCCGCTTGCGCCTCGCCGGCCGAACCTGATTTAGCCTTTCATCGGACCCGCCGAGGTCCATCCGGAGACATCATGTCCAACGCGCTCGCGAGCGCGCCGCTCGATGCGGCCGACTACATCAAAAGCCATATCCGCACGGTGCCCGACTGGCCGCAGCCGGGTGTGCAGTTTCGCGATATCACGCCGCTCCTGCAGGAGCCGAAGTCGCTGCGCGTGCTAATCGATCTGTTCGTCCAGCGCTATATCGATGCGAAGCTCGACTACGTCGCCGGGCTGGATGCGCGCGGCTTCATCATCGGGCCGATTCTGGCTTACGAGCTGAACCTCGGCTTCATTCCGATCCGCAAGCAGGGCAAGCTGCCGTACAAGCGGGTCGCGCAATCCTATGAGCTGGAATACGGCACCGCGACCGTCGAGATTCACGAGGACGCCTGCAAGCCGGGCGACCGCGTCGTGATCATGGACGATCTGATCGCCACCGGCGGCACAATGATGGCCGGCAAGATTCTGCTCGAGCGGCTCGGCGCGGTGGTGATCGAAGGGGCGGCGATTATCGATTTACCTGACCTCGGCGGCTCGGCCTTGCTGCGCAAAGCGGGCCTGCCGCTCTATACGGTGACTGAATTCGCCGGCCATTGAACGCGGAATGCCAACTTCTTCCTGCACACAACGAAGGTAAGAAAAGATGCCCAACTTCCTGTTGTTCCTCGCGACCTCGATCGCCATCACGATGGCGCCCGGCCCCGACAATCTGCAAGTGCTCGCGCGCGGTATCTCGCAAGGCCGCGCGGCGGGTCTCGTCGCCGCGCTCGGCTTTGCCGCCGGCATCACGTTCCACACCACGTTGGCCGCGCTTGGCGTAGCCGCGTTGCTGCGTTCGTCGCCGGTTGCGTTTGAAGTGATCAAGCTGGCGGGCGCTGCCTATCTGATCTGGATCGGCATCAAGGCGCTGCGCAGCCAGGGTCTCGCCACCGCGCACGAGCGCGCGCCGCAACCGTTGAAGGCGGTGTTTCGCCAGAGCGTGCTCGGCAATCTGCTGAACCCGAAGGTGACGCTGTTCTTCGTCGTGTTCCTGCCGCAATTCGTGCAACCGCACGGCACGCAAAGCGTCACGGCGCAGATGCTCGAACTCGGCGTGTTGTTCATGTTGCAGACCGTGGTGGTGTTTTCGCTGTTCGGCGTGTGCGCGGGGATGATCGGCGGTTGGCTGAAGCGCCGGCCGCGCGTGGGCGTGTGGCTCGATCGGCTTGCTGGCGCGACGTTCATTGCAATCGGGATTCGCGTCGCCTTGCGCGATTGAGGCTATTGAATCGACAGGACACCGCTACGCTGGCTGACACCAACCGAACGCAGCTGAAGACCAGTTTGGAGTTTTGAATGACTTTGCCTTGCATCACCGCCGCGCGTCGCTTCGACATAGACGCGCATCTGCCGTTCTGGATCGACGCCGAGCAGGTCGGCTGGATTCGCTCGACTGATGTGCCCTTGCTCGCGCGCTGGCCCGATGTGTTTGAAATCGACAATACGCGCGTCACGCTCGCGCCCGCGTTCAACACTGTCGATCTGCGCAGCGCGGCGCTCGGTTCCGTGATTGGCGCACTTGCCGCCGAGGGCCGCATTCCCGGCTGGCGCAACGAGACTTACGCGATCCGCAATGCGTTCGATGCACCGCCGCTCGCCTGCATCGAACGCGCGGCGTCGCGCTTCTTCGGCACGATGACCTACGCGGTGCATCTGAACGGCGTCGTAGAATACGCGGATGGCGCGCCGCAATTGTGGATCGCGCGCCGCAGCGACACCAAGGCCACCGACCCGGGCATGCTCGACAATGTCGTCGCAGGCGGGATTGGCTGGGGCTTCGGCATCGAGGCGACGATCATCAAGGAGTGCTGGGAAGAAGCCGGTATTCCCGAGGAGATCGCCGCGCGTGCCACGGCTGGACGCACTGCGCATGTGCTGCAATCGTTGCCGGAAGGCACGCAGGCCGAACAGATTTTTATCTACGACCTCGCGCTGCCGGCCGATTTCGCGCCGCGCAATCAGGACGGCGAAGTGGGTGAACACCGGCTCGCGCGCATCGACGAAGTGGCGGGCTGGATCGAAGAAGGCGCGATGACCGTGGATGCGAGTCTGGCTACGCTGGATTGCCTGCTGCGCCGCCGCTGGATCGACGAAGACGCGTGTCCGGGCATCGAGACGCTGTTCGCGCCACCGGTGCTTGCATAAGCGCTAGTCAGGCGCGGGTGCAGGTTCGGCGGACAAGCCAGATCACGCTGTAGCACGCTGCATCGAATAAGACACACCGAACAAACTACGCACTGAAGAAGGGAGTCACCCAGGTCATGTCGACCGATCACAGCTTTATCCTCAAACTGTCGTGCGCCGACCGGCCCGGCATCGTCCACGCGGTTTCGGGCTTTCTGTTCGAGCGTGGCAGCAATATTCTCGACTCCGCGCAGTTCGGCGATAGCCGCACCGGCGAGTTCTTCATGCGCGTGCATTTTCAGCAGGTCGGCGGCGATCCGGGCCAGGACGTGTTGCGTACGTCGTTCGCCACGCTCGCTGAGCAGTTCGGTATGCGCTGGGAATTGCACGATGCGTCGGTGAAGCCGCGCGTCGTCATCATGGTGTCGAAGATCGGCCATTGCCTGAACGACCTGCTGTTCCGCTATCGCACCGGTCAATTGGGTATCGAGATTCCGGCGATCATCTCGAACCACAAGGAGTTCTATCAGCTCGCGGCCAGCTATGACATTCCGTTCCATCACTTCCCGCTGATGGGCGGCACGCCCGACGCGAAGGCCGCGCAGGAAGCGCGCGTGCTTGAAGTGATCGACGAGCATCAAGCGGATCTGGTAGTGCTCGCGCGCTACATGCAGATTCTGTCGCCGCAACTGTGCGAATCGCTCGCCGGCCGCGCGATCAATATTCACCACTCGTTCCTGCCGAGCTTCAAGGGCGCGAAGCCGTATTACCAGGCATTCGACCGAGGTGTGAAGCTGATCGGCGCAACGGCCCACTACGTAACGACAGATCTCGACGAAGGTCCGATCATCGAGCAAGGTGTGGAGCGCGTCGACCACAGCATGACGCCGGAGCAACTGACGGCAATCGGCCGCGACGTCGAGTGCGTGACGCTTGCGCGTGCGGTGAAGTGGCACGTCGAGCATCGCGTCGTGTTGAACGGCAGCAAGACGGTGGTGTTTCGTTAAACGTAGTTGATGTGCTTGCAGTGGGGCGGTCAAGCCGTGGCCGCATCACCCCGCTGCAAGCTTGCGCCGAATGAGTCGGCGCTCCCTCTTCAGATCAAGAGCGCATTGCGGAGCCACTCGCATTCCGCGCGTCCGGCGCGAGCCGTGCGTTTTGTGCGGAACGGCGGCGCGCATTCAGTTTCTTCAGCCAGATCAGTAGTCCCGTTGCGCTCAGTACGGCGACTGCAATCCCCATCGCGCTAATCAGAATCCGTCCACCGATACCGAGGATGCGTCCCGAGTGCAGGGGGAATTGCACCTGCATGAAGATGTCGCCCGCTGTGCCCTTGCCAGGAATCTGCGCGCCGAGTTGCTTGCCGGTGGCCGCGTCCCAATACATCCACGGATTGCCCAGGCCGAGATCACCGTGATCGTTGCCGGTCGCGTAGAAGCCGACGCCGTAGGCATGCAGGAATTCCGCGTAGTAGACGCCGCCTGGCGGCACCTTCAGGTTCTGCGCCTTACCGGCTTGCTCGGCTAGCTGCACGATGCGCTCGCGGCTCAGCACCTGGTCGCCGGGCTGCGGCGCACGCAGAATTTCGGGGTTGTTGATCGGATCAGGCGTGAGCTTCGAGACTAGCGACACGACTGGCCGAACCACGGGCCCGGAGAGATTCATCGATACCGACGTTAGCGCGACGATCACCAGCAGGCCCCAGATCCACACGCCGCCCGAACGATGCAGATCGAAAGTGAGCGCATAGCCGCCACGTCCGAGGCGGAATGCAAACGACTTGCGCCATGCCTTGAGGCTCGGAAACGACAGCCATAGGGCGACCACGCTATCGAACAGCCACACGATTCCAACGATGCCCATCAGCCACGTGCCGATATCGACGCCGCCGGTGAACGGCAAATGCAACGTGTAGTGCAGCTTGTAGATGAACGGAATCAGATTGAGCCGCGCGAGTGAAACGGCGCCCCATTCGCGCCGGCCCTGGATGTCGCCGGTGGCGGGGTCGACGGCAATCTGGTTGAAGTCGAGCGGGTAGGGCTGCTTCGTCGCGGGGTTGGTACGCGGCAGCACCATCATCTGCAGCGTGTGGCCGGGTTCGGCGTCGAGCGGCAGATACGTCACCTGCAGGCGCGGATCGGCGGCTTCTACGCGGCGCGCCAGTTCGAGTCCGGACAGCGCCGGACCGGCGGTGCGCGCTTTGAAGAACGACGGGTTCAGCGCCGCATCGAGTTCGTGATCCCACGCGATGATCGCGCCGGTCAGGCCGGCGACGAACAGAAACAACGCAATGGCGACACCGAACCAGCGGTGCAGGCGGACGAGTTGCCGCCTCATGGGCGAGCCGGCGAAATGCGGCGGGAATTCTGACGGGGTGTCACGGCAAAGGCTAGGTGCAAATGGGAATTGTTCTCATCTTATGGAATCGTGCTATCGGCTGCAAGTTTCTCGTAAGCATGGCGCGGGGCCGCTCAGGCAAGTCACTTGCGCGCATCGCGTAGACCCTTATCTGGCACGGCTTTTAGGCGGTGCGGATTCGCCGTGTGCGACAAAATGTCGCATATCAAACCTTACAATTAGCATAATTTCTTCGGCATCATCGCGACCTGTGTGAATGGGAATTATTCTCATTTGATATGGGTGTCGAAGAAAACGGAATCAGCGATGAGCGTAAAAAACGGGGTAAAGCAGCCGAAGAAGCGGCTGACGGTGCGGCCACTGCACGTGGCGGCGTGTCTGGCATTCGCGGCAAGTCATGGGGCGTGGGCGCAAGAGGCGTCCATCGCGCAGGCGACGCCGGACGCAAGCGAAAAAGCGCTGCCGACAGTCAAGGTCACGGCGACGCAAGACACGCCACAGCATCTGAAAGAAGACGTCAGCAGCGGGGCGCTCGGCGCGCGCTCGCAACTCGACACACCGTTCTCCACCACCGTGGTTACCAGCGAAGAATTGCAGGATCGCCAGCCGTCCAAGCTCGGCGACGTGTTCGCCACCGACGCCTCCGTATCTGACAACGGCAACGCTTACAACGCATGGGCCACCTACGTGACGGTGCGCGGCATGCAACTCGACTGGCAGTCCGGGTTCAAGATCGATGGCATGCCCTTCAACAGCTATGGCATCACGATGCCGTACGAGCAGCTCGAAAAAGTGGAATTGCTGAAAGGGCTGACTGGTTTCATGTACGGCTTTGGCGCGCCGGGCGGCGTGGTCAACTACGTGACGAAAAAGCCGCCGGTGTCGAGCACGCCAGTACGCAGCGTCGACGTCGGCTATCAGACCGACGGCGTATGGAGCGAGCATGCCGACCTCGGCGGACGTGTCGGCCCGAACGACATGTTCGGCTACCGCCTGAACGCGACGCACGAAGAAGGCAAGACCTACAACGAAGGTAACGTGCGGCGCGATGCTGTTTCGCTGGCGCTCGACGCCCGCATCACCCGCGACCTCAAGGCGACCTTCGGCGCGCTGTATCAGCAGCGTCGTTCGAGCGGTATCACCGGGGCGATCTCGACGGCGCAATATTCCGGCACGAGCTTGCCGCATACGCTGAGCGGTGGCACAGACGACCTCTCCGGCCCCGATCAGCATCTGAATACGAACGTCCAGCTCTACACCGCAGGCGTGCAATACAACCTCGGCCAGGACTGGACGCTCAACGCAAACTACAGCTACAGCAAAAGCTCGCGCGATCGCAACGAAAGCACGTACTACCTGCAAAACAGCGCAGGCGATTACACGGATACCCGCTTCGCCGGCAAGGAAGGGCATCAGCTGAGCTTGTGGCAGGTGTCGGCGGAAGGTAACGTCAAAACCGGGCCGTTCCAGCATCAGCTCGTGTTCGGCGCGGCCTATCAGCGGCAAACCAACGACTACGGCGCGAACAGTTTCTTCGGTCAGATCGGCACCGGCAACATCTATCAGCCGAACACCAATACTTTCAACAGCGCGTCGAATTACTACACGTACCGCGACAGCGACATCACGCAAAAGGCACTGTTTGCGAGCGATACGATCCAGTTGACGCAGCGCTGGTCGGTACTCGGCGGCGTGCGTTACACGAACTACGAACAGCACGGCTATTCGACCACTGGCGCGACGCTCTCGACGTATCGTCAGAACGGTGTCGTGACGCCGTCCGTCGCGCTGATGTTCAAGCTGGCGCCGACCACCACGCTGTACACCAGTTACGTCGAATCGCTGGAGGCGGGTACCGTCGTGGGCGACACGTACGCGAACCGGGGCGAGTTGCTCAAGCCGCTGCGCAGCAAGCAGTACGAAGTCGGGATCAAGAGCGAGCATGCGCGCTGGAGCGCGACGGCCGCGCTGTTCCGGATCGAACGCGGCTCGGCATATGCAAACAGTTCGAACGTCTTTACGCAAGACGGTGAGTCGATCTTTCAGGGCGTGGAGTTCGGCGGCGATGTACGTCTGGGCTCGAGCTGGAATGTCGGCGGCGACCTCATGTGGATCAACACGAAGTACGAGAAGGGTGCGGCCAACAACGGCAATCGCGTGGCCGGCGCGCCGCAGTTCGTCGTGGCGGGTCATGCGACGTACTCCGTGCCGTATGTGCCGGGGTTGCGTATCGGCGCCGACGCGAAGTTCACCGGCAATACCAACGTGCGTCCCAGCGCCAATCTGAACGCGCCGGGCTACATGCTGGTCAATCTCGGCGCGAGCTACGCCACGCGCATCGGCGGCTACGATGTGACGTTCCGCGCGGCGATCGACAACCTGCTCAATCGCCGTTACTGGGAATATCAGTACGCGGACTACGTGACGCCGGGCGATCCGCGCACGCTGTCATTGAACGCACGCATCGACTTCTGATGCATAAAAAAACGGCACCCAGGTGCCGTTTTTTTTCCGCTTGCTGCTACCCGCTCACACCAGCCGCAGATAAATCAATTCCCGCTTGATATACGCATAGAAGATCGGCGCCGCAACCACGCCAGGAATGCCGAACGCGGCTTCCATCACGAGCATCGCGATCAGCAGTTCCCAGGCGCGCGCCTCGATCTGCCCTCCGACGATGCGCGCGTTCAGGAAGTACTCCAGCTTGTGAATCAGGATCAGGAATACCAACGACATGATCGCAGCAGGAAAACTCACCGAGAGCGCCACCGCGACGATGATCGTGTTCGAGATCAGATTGCCGATCACCGGCAGCAAGCCGACGATAAACGTCACCAGCACCAGCGTTTTGGAGAGCGGCAGCGTGTCGTGAAAGATCGGCAGGACCACCAGCAGGAAGATGCCGGTGAAGACCGCATTGATCGCGGAAATCTTCACCTGAGCGAACACGATGCGGCGGAAGGCGTCGGCGAAACGTGTCACGCGCGTGACAAACGCCGTGGACAGCGGCAGCCGTTGCATATGCTTCTGCGCCCCGACCGCGATGATCGCGCCGATGATCATGCCGATCAGAATGTGCGTGAAGCCGCGCGCCGCGGTCTTGCCACTTTGCTGCAGCATGTTCGCGTGAGTCTGCATCAGCTCGGCCGCCTTGGCCTTCATCTGGTCGGTATCGACCGGTAGATAGTTGGCGACGAATTGCGGAATCCGGCCGCGCGCCTGGTCGATTAGCTGCATCGCCTGGTCGAGCAGTTTCTGCACGCTCGGCACGTCGTTCTCGAAATGTTCGATGATGCCGAGCGTCAGTCCCGTCAATGCACCGACTATCACGGCCGAGAGGATTACCACCGCGAGCCAGCGCGCGCGCTGACTCGACATATGCCGCTCGATGCGCGGCGCGATGGTGTGCACGAGTTGAAACACGAGCAGCCCGGCGAGCAAGGCGCCGAGCAGCTTCAGTTCGATGACCGCCCACATTCCGATCAGCATCAGCACGTAACTGCCGATTTCGACCGCCGACAGCTTCGGCAGGCTCATGTCGCTAGTCAGCCTGACCGGGCGTGGGCGTAGGTCCCGCACTTGCCCGTCGTCGCTCGCCTGATTCCGCTTGGCCATGGCTTATTCAGTCTCCAACCGTGTTGTGCAGCGTTACTTTCTACTGGCAATGCGTTTCAGCAGAGGCGCCAGATACTTACCGGTAAAACTTGCCTTCGACTTGGCAACCTGCTCCGGCGTGCCTTGCGCAATGATCTGACCGCCGCCTGCACCGCCTTCGGGGCCGAGATCGATGACCCAGTCGGCGGTCTTTATTACATCGAGATTATGCTCGATGATCACGACGGTATTACCCTGGTCTCGCAAACGATGAATGACTTCCAGCAGCAATGCGATGTCGTGAAAGTGCAGACCGGTGGTCGGCTCGTCCAGGATGTATAGCGTGCGACCCGTGTCGCGCTTGCTCAGTTCCAACGAAAGTTTGACGCGCTGTGCCTCGCCGCCCGACAGAGTGGTGGCCGACTGGCCCAGCCGGATATAGCCGAGACCCACGTCCAGCAAGGTTTTCAGCTTGCGCGCGACGACCGGCACCGGCTTGAAGAACTCGTAGGCATTCTCCACCGTCATGTCGAGCACTTCGCTGATGTTCTTGCCTTTGTACTGGACGTCCAGCGTTTCGCGGTTGTAGCGCTTGCCGTGACAGACGTCGCAGGGAACGTAGACGTCCGGCAAAAAGTGCATTTCCACCTTCAGCACGCCGTCGCCCTGGCAGGATTCGCAGCGGCCGCCCTTCACGTTGAACGAGAAGCGGCCCGCTTCGTAGCCGCGTTCTTTCGCCGCAGGCACGCCCGCGAACAGCTCGCGGATCGGCGTGAACAAGCCCGTGTAGGTGGCTGGATTCGAGCGCGGCGTACGGCCGATCGGCGACTGGTCGACGTTGATGACCTTGTCGAAATGCTCCAGGCCTTCGATCGATTCGTACGGCGCCGGCTCGGTGGACGAGCCATACAGGTGATGCGCGATCGCGTGGTACAGCGTGTCGTTGATCAGCGTGGACTTGCCCGAACCGGACACGCCGGTCACACAGGTCAGCAAGCCGACCGGCAGATCGAGCGAGACGTGCTGCAGATTGTTGCCGTATGCCTCGACGATGCGCAGACGGCGCTCGTCCGGTTCCTTGCGCTCGTCCGGGAATTCGATGTTGCGGGCGCCGGACATGTACTGCCCGGTCATCGATGCCGCGTTCGCCTCGACCTGCTTGGGCGTGCCTTCGGCGATCACCATGCCGCCGTGTTCGCCCGCGCCCGGCCCCATGTCGACCACATAGTCGGCCATGCGAATCATGTCTTCATCGTGCTCGACGACGATCACCGAGTTGCCCAGGTCGCGCAAATGCTTGAGCGTGGCGATCAGGCGATCGTTGTCGCGCTGATGCAGACCGATCGACGGCTCGTCCAGCACGTACATCACACCCGTCAAACCCGAACCGATCTGCGAGGCGAGGCGAATCCGCTGCGCTTCACCGCCCGACAGCGTTTCCGCGCTGCGCTCGAGCGACAGGTAGTCGAGCCCGACGTTATTCAGGAACATGAGTCGCGCGACGATTTCCTTGACGACCTTGTCGGCGATTTCGCGTTTCGAACCCTCGAGCCGCAAGGTCTGGAAATAGCCGAGCGCGTCGCGCAACGGCCAGCCGCTGATTTCGAAGATGCCGCGCGCGTCGCTGTTCGAGCCGATCCGCACGAAACGCGCTTCCCGACGCAGCCGCGTGCCGGCGCAAGCGGGGCAGGGCTGGTTGTTCTGATACTTGGCGAGCTCTTCACGTACCGCAACCGAATCGGTCTCGCGATAACGCCGCTCCAGGTTCGGGATGATCCCTTCGAACACATGCTCGCGCACGGAAGTGCGGCCGCGCTCGTTGATGTATGAGAACGGAATCTCCTGCTTGCCCGAACCGAACAGCAGAATCTTGCGGACTTTCTCGGGCAGGTCTTCGACGGCCGTGTCGATGTCGAACTCGTAGAACGCCGCGAGACTCTGCAGCATCTGGAAGTAAAACTGATTACGCCGGTCCCAGCCCTTCACCGCGCCCGCTGCCAGCGACAGCGACGGATGCGCGACAACCCGCTTCGGATCGAAGAAGGTGATCTGGCCGAGGCCGTCGCACTCCGGGCACGCGCCCATCGGGTTGTTGAACGAGAAGAGGCGCGGCTCCAGTTCCTGCAGCGAATACGAGCAGATCGGGCAGGCGAACTTCGAGCTGAACAGATGTTCCTTGTCCGTATCCATTTCGAGCGCGATCGCGCGGCCGTCGGCGAGACGCAGTGCCGTTTCGAACGATTCGGCGAGGCGCTGCTTCATATCGCCGCGCACTTTCAACCGGTCGACGACCACGTCGATCGTGTGCTTGTCGTTTTTCTTGAGCTTGGGCAGCGAGTCGACTTCATAGATCTTCGCGACGCCTTCGTTGGCCGTGCCGCCGCCCGAACGCACGCGAAAACGGATGAAGCCCTGCGCCTGCATCTCTTCGAAAAGCTCGACGTGTTCGCCTTTGCGGTTCGCCACCACCGGCGCGAGGATCATCAGCTTGGTCTCTTCCGGCAGCGCGAGCGCCGCGTCGACCATCTGCGAGACGCTTTGCGCTTCCAGCGGAATTTCGTGGTCCGGACAGTACGGCGTGCCGACCCGTGCGAACAACAGCCGCAGATAGTCGTGAATTTCGGTGACGGTGCCGACCGTGGAGCGCGGATTGTGCGAAGTCGCCTTCTGTTCGATCGAGATCGCCGGCGACAGGCCTTCGATCAGATCGACGTCCGGCTTTTCCATCAATTGCAGGAACTGGCGGGCGTAAGCGGAGAGACTTTCGACGTAGCGGCGCTGTCCTTCCGCATAGAGCGTATCGAACGCGAGCGACGATTTACCCGAGCCGGATAGGCCCGTAATCACGACGAGCTTGTGACGTGGGAGGTCGAGATTGACGTTCTTCAGGTTGTGGGTGCGAGCCCCACGGATACGGATTTGTTCCACGCGTTATTCCAAGACTTGGCCCGTGACCTGGCGGAAAGAGGAGGAGGCTAAACCTGCTACTATAACGACTTTTCAAGACCGCCGTTACGGCTTCCTGACAGCCCGAAGAAGGTGCAAGGCAAGCTGTAAGGCTGCGGTCCAGCGCCGCGGGAAAGAGGCCTAACTGGGGCCATTTTTCGCGAGTACAAGGCGCCGCGAGGCGCCGGACGAGCGTCTGGCAAGGCCGCCGGCCCGAATGCCGCGCCGTATGTTTGCCGCCCCGCTCATTCAAAGAACGTTCCCGATGTCCAATCCGTCCGCTACATCCTCACGCATGAGCGCGCCTGAAATGCGCGCGACCGTGTCGCTCGCCGCCATCTTCGCGCTGCGCATGCTCGGTCTCTTCATGATCATGCCGGTGTTCTCGATCTACGCGAAGACCATCCCCGGCGGCGACAACGTGCTGCTGGTGGGGATCGCGCTGGGTGCGTACGGCGTGACGCAGTCGATGCTGTACATCTTTTATGGCTGGATCTCCGACAAGGTCGGCCGCAAACCGGTCATTGCGACCGGTCTCCTGATTTTCGCGCTTGGCAGCTTCGTCGCGGCGGGCGCGCACGACATGACGTGGATCATTGTCGGGCGGGTGATTCAGGGTATGGGCGCGGTGTCGTCCGCGGTGATCGCGTTTATCGCCGACCTGACCTCCGAAGAGCATCGCACCAAGGCGATGGCGATGGTTGGCGGCAGTATTGGCGTATCGTTCGCGGTGGCGATTGTCGGTGCGCCGATCGTGTTCCAGTGGGTCGGCATGAGCGGCCTGTTCACGCTGGTCGGCATTTTCTCGATTCTGGCGATTGGTCTCGTGCTGTGGGTCGTCCCGGATGCGCCCAAACCCGTGCACGTGCGTGCGCCGTTCGCCGAGGTGCTGCATAACGTCGAGCTGCTGCGCCTGAATTTTGGCGTGCTCGTGCTGCACGCCACGCAAACCGCGTTGTTTCTCGTCGTGCCGCGTATTCTCGAAGCCGGCGGCCTGCCGGTCGCGTCGCACTGGAAGGTGTATTTGCCGGTGATGGGCCTCTCTTTCGTGATGATGGTCCCGGCGATCATCGCCGCGGAAAAGCGCGGAAAAATGAAAATCGTGCTCCTTTCCGCAATCGGTCTTATCCTGATCGGACAGTTGTTGTTGGGCGTCGCACCGCATACGATTCTGACTGTGGCGGCGATCCTCTTTGTTTACTTTTTGGGCTTCAATATTCTTGAAGCGTCGCAGCCTTCGCTGGTGTCGAAACTGGCGCCGGGAACCCGCAAGGGCGCGGCGGCGGGCGTGTACAACACCACGCAGTCGATTGGTCTTGCGCTGGGCGGGGTGGTCGGCGGCTGGCTGCTGAAAGTGGATGGTCAGAGCGCTGTGTTTTTCACTTGCTCGGGGCTCGTCTTTTGCTGGCTTATAATCGCGGCAAATATGAAACAGCCGCCGCGCAAGAAGGCGTAACAGGACTCACAGAACTCACCCGGCGGCGGGACAGAGGCGCAGTTCTGGTCTCCGGCCTGCCGGCCATGAGACGCGAACCGCGCGTTGCCGCGCCGCCCGTAACAGAATCAACAGGAGAAACTCATGGCATCCGTGAACAAGGTCATTCTCGTCGGCAATCTCGGAGCCGATCCGGAAGTTCGTTATCTTCCGAGCGGCGACGCACTGGCGAACATCCGCCTTGCGACAACGGATCGGTACAAGGACAAGACGTCCGGCGAAATGAAGGAAGCAACCGAATGGCACCGTGTGGTGTTCTTCGGCCGGCTCGCTGAAATCGTGAACGAATATCTGAAGAAGGGTTCGTCGGTGTACCTGGAAGGGCGCATCCGCACCCGCAAGTGGCAGGCTCAGGACGGCACCGACCGTTACTCGACCGAAATCGTCGCCGAACAGATGCAAATGTTGGGTGGTCGTGGCGGTTCGTCGGGTGGTGGTGGCGACGAAGGCGGTTACAGCCGCGGCGAGCCGTCGGAGCGTAGCGGTGGTGGTGGTGGCGGCCGTGCGGTTTCGGGCGGCGGCGCTTCGCGTGGCGGCAGCGGTGGTGGCGGTGGCGGTTCGAGCCGTCCGAGCGCGCCGGCTGGCGGTGGGTTTGATGAGATGGATGACGATATTCCGTTTTGAGATTTCGTAACCGTAGAATGTAAAGATCAACCCCGCCTTTGTGCGGGGTTTTTCTTTTTATATCTGGGATTCAGGGCATTCCCTGGCCCGCAACATTTACCGGAGGGGTACCGCGGCTGCCGGCGATTTTTTGTTCGTAACTATTACCGACAATTTCCGGCGCTAGCGGTCCGGACAGGTGGGCTTCGTGGGGCGCTGCCACGAAAAAGTCGTAAACATTGCCTAGGTTGAATCGGAAGCATCAGGGAGGAACCCATGCATGCCCGATTTCATGTCGTCACGGTTCGCCACCCAGACGGGGAGCGGTTACCGATCTTGCTGGATGCAGATCGACAGCCCGTACCGTGGATTAACAACTATGTGATCCGGCGGTTGCGACCGAGGCTTGCCGTCAGCAGCCTCGTCAAGACGCTTCATGTGCTGGGACATATGTGGCAATGGGCGTGCTCCGAAGCGTTTCCTCTCGAGGCACGGCTTGTCTCTGGAGACGGACTGACTCCGGATGAAATCGTCAGCAGGCTTTATCCAGGCCTGCGTCGCAACTTCAGGACGGCGGACAAGGTCCGCAAACTGGTTGTCTCGCCAGACACGGTGGTGTTCCGGCTTAATGTCGCCCTGCGCTGCGTCGTCTGGCACCTCGAATGCGCAATGGCACTGATGGCGCCGGGCAGCCAGCAACTCGCCGATGCACGGGAGCGATTGGCAGTCATTCAGCGGAGCTTTGCAACGGCAGCGCGAACACGCGTACCGACTGCGGTGCATGCCACATCGCTCACGGATGAGCAGTTGCAACGTCTGCTGCAGTTCTGTCATCCAGACGTGGCTGGAAACCCTTGGAAGAAGCCCTATCGCGAGCGCAACTTCCTGATTGTGCTGATGCTTGTCACGCTTGGAATCAGGCGAGGTGAGCTGCTCAAACTCCGTCTGTCTGACTGCCTTCTATCCAGAACCATTCCCGAAATCCGGGTCGAGCGCTCGCCCGACGATCCGGTTGATCCGCGCAGGCACGAGCCACAGGTAAAAACTGAATCGCGGCATCTGCCGTGTGACGTATCGCTTGCCAGATATCTGAACGAGTACATCTGTAGGGTGCGGCGGCTGATCCCTGGCGCAAACAGAAGTCCGTATCTGTTCCTGAGCCGCAACGGGCAGCCGATGAGTCTTGTGCGTGTGAATGGTCTGCTCGACCAGGTCGGGCACGTCCACCCGGAGTTCGTCGACCTGCATCCCCACTCCCTGCGAAGCACGTGCGCGACCAACTTCCGCTCGACAGCGCAGCGCAACGGCGTGGACGAGGACCGCATCGACAAGGACATGATGTACTTCTTTGGCTGGCGTTCATCTGGTTCGGTGACTCCCTACATCGATGCAGCGATCCGACGGGAATCGTGTGAGATCAGCCTGCGTTACCAGACCTCACTCTTCGGCCGGGACACGTTGAGGAGCAGTACGTGACGAACGATGATGTCAACTTGGCGATGGCCGGAACGCTCGCCCGGTTTAACCTGCCAGCGTTGCCCGATTCTGTCATTGACCGGGACGGCCGACGTATCGATATGGCTGAATCTCGCTGGAGACTCAATACCGTTACAGATCACGTGTCTATCGACTGGGCTGACTTTGCTGATTTCAATCTGACCGTGAACTATGCGTTGAGGAGATGGGCGGTGCAGCTGTTGACCCAGCAGGCCAGCGCGAGTGTCGCCAGCGCGGTGTCAGGGACCGCGGCGGTTATAAGCGGCCGTGGAGGGGGGGCGAATGCGTCGTTCGAAGAATTGCGCGCGCATTGGCAGATGATGAAAACCATCAATGAGCCGGAGAGGTTGCGTCCAGCTCTGCGTACCCTTGTGGTCAAGGCTATTCAGGGGTTGCGGGCCCGCAAGGCGATGTCGAACTTCTATCGCTTGCGTCTGTGGTACTCCTGGTCGTCTGAAATGCTGCCGTGCCTCGGGTTCGATGACGAATTCGCGCTGGAGCTCAACGAGATCTGGGTTCCAGGCCGACCTTCGCAACTGGCGGTGGAGCTGGAAGACGAGGATTGTGGACCGCTCTGTGATACTGAGGTGACGCTATTAAGCAAGGCTCTGGCCGCAGACCAGTCGATGAAACGGTCCCGCCTCCTGCAACGCTCGGCCGTTGCGCTCTGTCTGGCCCTTGGCAGGAATCCGGCGAACTTCTGCCTGCTACGTGAGACGGACCTTCGCAACATCGTTGAAGGATATGACGTGCCGCCTCAATGGGTACTGTCCGTTCCGCGTATCAAGAAGTCCGGTGTGGGACCTCGCCAGGTCTTTGTAGAGGAGCGTATTAGCGACGATCTTGCGAAGTTGCTCCGGGATCTCATTAAGAGTAACGCGTCGATTGACTGCGGTGACTGTCCAAGGCCGCTCTTCATGCGAAGCCGGCCGGACAAGTGGTGCGTCGGCACAGATATCGGCGAGTACGCGTATCACATCCCATCCAAACAGTTCGCTCAACTGCTCCGGTACTTCTCGTTGAGATCGGGACTGATCTCGCCGCGTACCATGCGACCGCTGAATGTGACGCCACGGCGCCTGCGCTACACCTTCGCCACCACAATGGTCGAACTAGGTGTCTGCCGGAAAGTGCTCGCAGTCATGCTCGATCACTCGGATACGCAGCACGTGAGGGTCTACTACGCGCTAAAGGGCAGGCAGTTGACCACGATTCTTGATCAGGCCGCAGCGTTGAAACTGGGGCCGCTGATGAGGTTGTTCCGGGGCACGCTCGTGCCATCTTCCGGATGGGCTGAGAACGGCTCCGATCCGCAGAAAAGCATCAGGTTTACAGGGGATGTGTCTGCGGTGCGACCGGTTGAAATCGGTGCATGCGGACAGGAGCAACTGTGCACGCTCGATCCGCCGTTCTCCTGCTATCTGTGCCCGAAATTCCAGCCTTACGTCGAGGCTGACCATCAGGCTGTGCTCAACGAACTTCTCGCCAGTCGTGAGCATCGCCGGATTCGGTATGGCTCACGGCTTTCGATACAGCTTGATGACGTTATCTATGCAGTTGCGCAGGTGGTTCAGGAGATTGAAGAACATGTTCGCAAGCCTCGCAAAAAGGCGTAAGTCGATGGCGGCACCTGCCTGCGCAGTGGGTGCGCCGTCGGCGAACTGGCTGGTCAATCAGGCTTCGCTCGTGGCCGCGGCCAGATCGTCAGTTCCGTTTGCCGGTGTCGACTGGTGCAGTCCGGTCTGGGACGTGTCAGAGACTTACCGGCATCGCACTCGTGGTCACAAGATAGACAAGTCGGTACAGAGGCTGATGTTCACCCGGCACAGTCCCGGACATCGCTTACCGGGAGCTCCACTGCACGGCGTGTTTGGAGATGTGGTCAAGTCGCTCGTGTGTCTGAGACATCGGCAGCGAGGGCAGTCATCGAATAGCCACATGGTATTCGTGCGCGCAACGCGTTACGTGTTCGATGCGCTTGCCGACTGCGGGTACGACATCAGCGAGCTGGGCTGCGATCATCTCGACGCTGCAGCTTCAAGAGTGCGAGGGCGTGAGAAAGAGTCGACAGCGTACAAGGTCATCGGGCATATGGAGGAGTTTGCCGACGCGCTGGATCGTAACGGACTATGCCGGTTGCGCCTGGACTGGCGATGCCGGCATAAAGTTCGTCCGAGATGGCTGACGCCCGATCGTGTCGAGCAGGACCATCGCGATATCGGGCCAGAGAATCGTCTCCCCGATGAAGACGCCATTCGCGCGCTCGGGTACCTCTATCAGCACATCCCGCGCGGTGCGCCGCCATCCGAATGTGTCAGCGGTGATCGCATCATGACCCTGATTGCCACGATCATGGTCTGCACCGGGTTACGCATAGGGGAGATGTTGACGCTGCCTGAATACCCCCTGAAAACGGGCAGGGACGGCAGCAGGGTTCTGCGCTATGCGCGCCTGAAAGGCAGGGCCGACGAAATATGTGTTGAATGGGAAGACAAGCCCCTGCTTACCGAGACAGTAACGCTGGTCGAGGAAGCACTCAACGAACTGCATGAGGCAACAGAGGGCGCGAGGCAGGTGGCCCGGGCGTTCAATGAAACGGGGCGCCTGCTGTCCGGAACAATGCTTGATGCAGAGATCGCCGGGCGGCCGTTGATCGCGATTCTTGGGCTGCACAGCCTGAACATTGCACAGTTCCTCAAGATACGCGGGATTCCCTACTCGATACGGGCGCGCAGTTGTTGCGTCGGCCGCGATAGCCTCCTTCGGGGGCTGGCCTATGATCACTGCACACTGCCGGTCATTCCTGGGCCACCGGGCGAGGGCATACTTCTGCACGAAGCCCTGTGCGTCTGCTACACCAACCAGATGCACCGGGGTAACAGGCCGACGCTGATGTATGCAGCACGTCCGATATCAGACCAGCAGATAGGGGACTTCCTGAGCGGACGCGGCGAGATCCGGTCTGTCTTCGAACGCTATTCCGTGCTCGACAGCCGCGGCGACCCAATCAGCCTGCGCTCACACGGATTCCGCCACTTCCTCAACCATCTGCTCGACGAGGGCGGTGCATCGGATCTTGTGCAGACGAAGTGGTTCGGGCGTAAATACGAAGCCGATACGCGTGCTTACCAGCACCTCACGCTCTCACAAAGAGCGGTCAGGGTTGTAGCAGACATCGAAGACGGACGCATGGGTGGCATAGTGCCCGAAATGGCGAAAGCGTTGCCGGTCGAAATGACTCACACGTTTCTGACAGCCCGCATTCATGCTGTACACGATGTCGGACCGGGTATGTGCATCCATGACTTCCAGATGGCACCGTGTCCGAAGCACCTGCAGTGCACAGTCAATTGCGACGAATTCATCTGGTTGAAGGGTGACGTCTCGCGGACCGACGAGCTGAAGCGTCAGGCTGCGGTCGTGCGGCTCAGCCTGCAGAACGTCGAGACTGAGATCGGTACACCGGCACTCGTCGCACCGGACTGGCTCCGGCATCTGCGCACCCGGTACACGCAATTGATGACCCAGCTTGCAACGCTCAACGTCAGCGAACCGGACCTTCTGCGCTACATCAACGAAGGAGGCGACGGTGCCGAAAATCATACGGGCTAATGGAAAACTGGGAGAACGCAAGGCGGCAGGTATCGTTGCCGAACTCGAACGTTGGCGTAACGGCGAGCTTGGCACAAAACTGACGTGGGAGTGTGTCGAGGCCTTCTCGGGATTTACAAGGCAGGCACTGAGCCGTCATCCGGAAATCCAGCAGGCGTATCTCGAGGCTAAACGGGCTCTTGCCATGCCGGCCCGCCGCTCGCGCTCCCGTGTGAAAGGCGATGAGGTCCTGTACCTTGACAAGACGATCGAGCGCCTGCGCGCACGGATTACGCAATATGAAGCGCTTGAGCAGCAGTGGCTTCAGCGCTGGCAGCGCATCGCCTTCCACTGCGCGAGAAAGGGGCTGAACATTGAAGAGCTTGATCTCCCCCTTGACAGCGCAAGCCGGCGTTAAGGCAACTGACCAGAGGCGTGTCGGATCTGGGCGGGCGACGTGCGTGCCGCTCTTGGCTACGTTCGACGGGAACGACAGCATGCCGCTGATCGCGCCGTACCCTTCGGTCCACAGGAACTGCTGAACGATAGTTCCACGAAGGATAGTCATCATGCCGTTGGCTGCGCCGTAGCACAGCGCGAAAAGTCACAACAGGGCGGCCGACTTGCCGGCGCGAAGATGAGGATGACCGTTGATACGGAGAAAAGCGTGACCACGACGAATCCGACCTTCGTGATGGTGATCTTGCGATCGAACATGAACCAGACAGCCCGCGCGATGACCTGTGTGGGTCCGATCAGCGCCATTATGATGACGAGGACCGTGTTTGCGACACCACGCTCGGCCATCAGCGGAACGAGATGGGAGGTGAGCGCAGTGAACGTCGCATAGTACGTCGAAAAGCAGACGGCCAGTGCCCAGAAGGTGGGCGTGCGAAGTGCGCGAAACACGTATCGAAATCGTGACCATTTGACTGCACAGCGGCGTTCGGGGGCGCTACGCTAGTGTTACTCCCCGCGCGCACAGCGCATCGACCGAAGCCTGAGGCCTTTGCTCGTCCACTCTTAGCTTTACCAAACGGGCTCTGCACGCGGCGTCTGGCGCCGCCCAGCGTGCTTGGGGCGGAAATGTTTACGGAATTCCGCAACAGAACCGTTTTGATCGACCCGCACGCGAGTTGACCGATGCAAAAGACCCCGCTCGAGAGGCGGGGTTTTTTATTTGCGCACCAGCATCAATGAGACGGAAAGAAGTGTGTGCTCCGCGCGCTCAGTCGGGAAACGCCGCCGACAAAGTCAAAAAATCACCGCCTAAGGTGCTCCAACGCATCTCTCATCGGCGAACTGGAAACGACAATCGGCCCGGAAAACGGCGTATCCAGATCGACGATCACGTAGATAGCGGAAGCAATAGAAACTGCCCCAAGCGAGATCGTGACCAAAGCCAACGCATTGCGCGGCGCGATCAATCCGAAGCTAAGAAAAATCACGCACAACCAGAACGTCAGCGTCATCAAAAAAGGCATAGAAATCGAGCTGTGCGCTTCCTCGATGATTTTCCAACGGGCATCCACCGTTCGCCGATATTGCGTCAAGGCATCATTGAGCGCGCGCTGTTGCAACGGGTCGTGCGCTCGCAGTTGCCGCAACTGCCTTCCCACCGAGGTCAGCATGTCGCCGAGCCTCACGTTCTCCAGCTTCTGCGAGTTGTCCTGTGTGCCGATGTTCCTCGGATAGTCACCGGATGGAGCCGTCTCGCCCGGCCATGTCGATGCAATCGCCGCTGCGGTGTACACCCGCAGCAGGTTGCGGGCCTCATCGGTATCGCTGCCGTATTCCCGCAAGGTGGTGTCGAACTCGATCAGGTCGGCCGCATAGGTGCGCAAATCATTCGATTCGGTATCGAAACTGGATTTCGCGGACGCCGTCATCAACCCGAGCACCAAAGCGGCAAACGTCACCAGCATGCCGATAACCAGCTGGATGAGTTGCACGGTTTCGTGAGCCTTGTGCTCTTCTGGCAGCAACGGTCGCACCCAGACGCCTAGGCCGGTTCCGACAAGCAATAAAGCGAAAACCAGCAGGGCCGAGCCTATTTCTGACATAGAAATGCTCCGGAGACGCGTGCCTCGTCACTTTCTACCAACCACTGCCTGCCGACCACCCGGGTAGTCCCGCAAATGCCCCTGCCCAAACAGCGGCCCACTTCCGCTCGTATGTTGATGTATCGCAACTGTATGCGCCATCAACCATAAAGTTTTTTGTAATCCCGCCGTAGACCATCTATGTGGCATTCGCTTAAATTTTGATCAAAGGTTGCGGACCTTGCCGTATGGGCTTGGGCGCAGCACGCGTGGCCGAGGGGAGTTTTCTGAACATTCGGTCAGGCAGCCCAATGGAGACCAGCCCGATGTTGAAAAATTTGTCGATTCGAACCTGCCTTACCCTGATGATCGTGTTCTTCGGCCTGGTGCTGCTGTTCGGCGCCGCCGCCGGACTGCTGTCGTTGCGTTCGAGCAACGCGTCGCTGCAGCAGATGTACACCGTAGACACGCCCGCAGTCGCGGACCTCGAAGGCAGCGCTGGACAACTGCTGCGCCTGCGTCTGGCGCTGGCGACATACGCATCGTTGGTCGATCTGAACGATCAGGACGGCGCGAACGCGGTGCTCAAGCGCTTTGATCAGTATCAGAAAGCATCGAATGATCGCCTTGCCCATTATGTGAGCCGCGCGAGCACGGATGCCGACGAACAGCGCCTGATCAAGGACATGCAGGACAAGCGCGATACCTTCCTGCACGACGGTGTCGAGCCGGCGCTGGCCGCGCTCAAGGCGGGTGACAAAAACGCATTCGAGCAGTTGCAGGCGCACAAGCTGCCGTCGCTCTATAGCGCGTACGAGAAGGCGATGCTCACGCTCGAGCAATTGCAAATCGATCACGGTGCGCAGCGTTATCAGGACGCACAGGATCTGTTCTACGCAATCTGCATTGCGGTGGCGGTCGGCATGGGGTTGTCGCTGCTGGGTGCATTGATCGGGCGGGCGGTGATGGTGCGGGCGATTGTTAGCCCGGTCGACGCGACCATCGCGCAGTTCCAGCGGATTGCCAATGGCGATCTGACCAGCCAGATCGACGTGACGAGCAATAACGAAATGGGCCGTCTCGCCGCGGCGTTGCGCAAGATGCAGGAGTCGCTGATCGAGACGGTGAATGCCGTGCGTCACGGCACGGAATCGATCGATACGGGCGTGAGCGAGATTGCCGCGGGCAATACCGACCTGTCGCAGCGTACCGAAGAGCAGGCCGCATCGCTCGAAGAAACGGCTGCGAGCATCGAAGAGCTGACCTCGACGGTCAAGCAGACTGCAGACAATGCAAAGCAGGCGAGCTCGCTGGCGCAGGGTGCGTCGAGCCTGGCTGCGCAGGGTGGCGATCTGACGGAGCAGGTGGTGGGCACGATGCATGGCATCGTCGACGACTCGCGGCGGATTGCCGACATTGTCGGCGTGATCGAAGGCATTGCTTTCCAGACCAATATTCTCGCGTTGAACGCGGCGGTCGAGGCGGCGCGCGCGGGCGAACAAGGACGTGGGTTTGCGGTGGTGGCGAGCGAAGTGCGGTCGTTGGCACAGCGAAGCGCGGCGGCGGCGAAGGAGATCAAGGGGTTGATCGATGCTTCGACGGCGCGAGTGCAGGCAGGGTCGCAGTTGGTCGAGCGCTCAGGGTCGACGATGACCGAGATCGTCAATTCGATTTCGCGCGTGAGTTCGATCATGGGTGAGATCGCGGCGGCTGCGCTTGAGCAGAGCACCGGGATCGATCAGGTGAACCTGGCTGTTGCGCAGATGGATGAGGTGACGCAGCAGAATGCCGCGCTGGTTGAGCAGGCTGCTGCGGCTGCTAGCTCGCTGGAGGATCAGGCTCGCAGGTTGACTTCGGCGGTGGCTGTGTTTCAGACGGGGAGCGGGGATACTTCTCTTGCTGGTCGGCGAGGTGGGGCTGCGGCTGCGCCGCGGAAGGTTAACGCAGGTGAGTTTGTAGCGGCTTGATAGGGCAGACCGCGTAGCGTGCCGAAGGGTGATCGAGCGCTTGCGTGCGCCGGATGAAAATCAGTACAGGGTACGCGCCAGGTCAAATGTAAAGATTAGTTATAATTCGCGCGTTTAGCCTGTTTGGTTGATCGTCTTAAAAAATAGGTGCGTTAGATTGTTCCTGCCGTTAGACAAAACGGCGCGGGTTTGACAGCCCGCAGCGAAGTACGGCACTGCCCGCGAAAGTGGGTAGTGCTCACCTACGCGCGCCGCGTTCAATGGGCGGGTCGTGGTGAGGGAGCCGAGAGGCTCGCCGGTTTCGTATTTCGCCCGGTCTGTCAACCTTGCCACGTGCCCGCTCACCCCATCTTTCAGCGAGTGTCGGGCGATTCAGGAACGAACCGGAAATCGCACCATGAGCAAATCTACCAAGACCCCTCAAGCACCCTCACGCGCGCCCGTTGATGCGCTCCAGTACGAGAAACTCGCGCTCTCAGCTTTCGATTTATGCAACCGGCAGTTGGATCAACTTAAGCGACTGGTTACGCTTGCGGCCTCAATACGTAGGACTCCCTGCATGACAAGAGAGGAACGGCAAAGCCAACAGGCGTTGCTGGAACTGCTTGTCGAAACTGGCGAGGGGTACGAGCGCGAGATTGAATGCGACCGTGAACTGTACCAGGTGATCGCGCTTGATGCGAAGGACGTGCCTCATAGCCGCATCACCGCCAAACGTGCCGCGAGTCTTCTGTCCGAGGCGGTGCGGAAGAAATCAGATGACAGGCTGAGCGCGAAACCCGCGGATGCCGCGCGGCCCAAGCCGGTGCGCACAAAGGTCGGGTCGCGAGCAGAAGCGGGCGCACAGGTCTCTGGCGCTGCACATTAACCGGCACTAGCGGCCACCACGCAGAAGCAACGGAAAAGGCCCCGAGCTGCGCGTAAGACATTGGGCAAGAAAATGGCCCGCTGAGTGCGGGCCTTCTGACACGTCATTCGCGGTTGAGCGCCGCGAAGGCTAAACCAAACTCGAACGATTACTGCATAGCCGCGTAATACTTAGCGACGCTATCAATCTCCGCCGAAGTCATCTGCCGGGCCACATTCCGCATCTGCTCATTGATATCGTTATGCCGGGCACCGGCAGCAAACGCCCGCATTTGCGCAGCGAGATAAATGGACGACTGTCCCCCAAGCCAGGGCGCCGCCCCCTTACGATCCAGTTGTCCATGGCAGGCCGCACAAGGCGCAATATTCCGCTGCGGATCACCCTGCATCGCAAGCTTCACAGCATTCGCATCCGGCCCAACGCCTGTAGGCAAAACCTCGGCCGCCGGCGCGCGAGAAAGCGAAGCATAGTAAGCCGCCAGATCATGCAAATCCTGATCACTGCGAGCCGCGATAATCGGCTGCATCACCGCGTTTTGCCGCACACCGTTCTGATAGTCGCGCAACTCTTTGTAGACCACGTCAGCATACTGCCCGGCCAATGCAGGCGCCGTCACCTGGACGGTGCCCAGCACGCCATGACACATCGAGCAATTCTGCGTCGCAATCGTCGCGCCGCGGCCAATCGAATTCGCATCTGCGCGCACCCATCGCAATGGCGGCAAGACCACCACCTCGCTCGGCGCCGGGCCGGCAATATTGGCGCCGCCGTACCAACTCGACGGCGCGCCCGCGGCGCTGCAAATCGTCGCCCATAAGCCGCGCTCGCTGAATCCGCTATTCGCCGATGGCAACCAGACGAAGCCGATCAGTATCGCGACCACGGCAATCGCAATCGTGCCGCCCAGGCTCACCGTGAACCACGGATTGCGCAAGCTGAAGACGCGTTCCTGACTCATCGCTGCGCTCCAACGACAACTGCCGGCACCGACGTCTGCGGCAATTTGAGCAACTGAACGATCGGCACACTGTAGTTGACGACCGTCAGCCCGATCATCAACGCCACCCACAAGCCGAAACTATTGAGCGCGGCGGGCACGTGCTCGACCGGCTGAACCGCGCTCGCGAAGCGGAAACTCTGTTGCTGTACCTCCGGTCCGAATTGCGACTTCGCGAGGATGTAGATGAACAGCACGCCGGACACCACCAGGATCAGTCCGCCCACCGCCGACATCCCTACCCAGAACGCCTGTGATTCCATCCCCGGCATGTTGTAGTCGTAGTAGGCCATGCGGCGTGGCGCACCGAGCAGACCGACGTAATGCCACGGCAGCGTCACCACCATCATGCCGATGAACCACAGCCACAGTTGCGTACGCACCAGCTTCACCGACGTAATCGCACGGCCGGTCAGTTGCGGCCACAGTTCGTACGCGATCGCGAAGTACATGATGACGATCGCCCCGCCGAAAATCAGATGAAAGTGTCCAGTCACCCACTGCGTGTTGTGCACGGTCGAGTTCAACTGATAGCTCATGTTGATCAGGCCGCCCGCACCGCCGAGCCCCAGCATCACGAACGAAAACGCGATCACCAGCATCATCGGGTTTTGCCACGGCAATGCGGTCAGCCAGCCGAATGCGCCTTTGCCGCCGCGCAGTCTGCCGGCGATTTCCACCGAAGCGCAGATGGTGAACACCGTCAGCAACGTCGGCACCGACACCATGCCGGTGAACACCGCATGCAGGAACTTGAAGCCCGAGCCTACCTGTGGATCGGCGAACAGGTGGTGAATGCCGATCGGCATCGCGAACACAAGGAACAGAATGAACGACACGCGCGCCATCGAATCGCTATAGAGCCGTCCGCCGATCGCACGCGGCACCAGCGTGTAGTACGCGATGTAAGCTGGGATCAGCCAGAAGTAGACGATTGCATGCAGCGTCCACGAGAACAGGATGCGCGAGAGGCCGGCATCGATCGTATTGGTGAGACCGAAAGCGACGGGCAAGATCTGGAACAGGATTTCGAGCGCCGCACCGATCGCGGTCCAGGCCCACAGATACGCGCCTGCGACGTTGGCGAACATCGCGAGCGGTATCGGCTTGCCGGGATTCGCGCGCTTCCAGATGCGCAGATTCACGTGCATCAGCGCGACCCAGATCCACGAGCCGACCACCACCAGTACCACACCGAGGTAGTAGAACGGACTGCCGATCATCGGCGGATAGAAGGTGTAGAGCACTGATGCCTTGCCTAGCGCGACAGGCACCATCGCCATCACCGCGCCAACTGCCAGCATGATGAATGCGGCCCAGGCCCATTTCAAACCGACAAGCCGCTGCGCGAGCGCGAGTTCGACGATCGCGTAACCGAAGCCCATCGACACCAACGTGGGCAGCACGTAAGCCATCACCGAGCCATGCGCGGTCACCGATCGATAGTAGAGCTCGGGGTCGCCGACCCACGGCAGCAGCGGGCTGCGTACCAGCATCTGCCACGCGCCGAGCAGCAGTGCGATCAGAAACGCGATGAAGGCCAGCCAGAAATGCGCGAGAACGAGTCGCTTAGCGTGAAACACAGCTGAGCCTCCGTGATTGTCGGGCTTGCTCGAAGAACGTGGCTTTGTCGATGACCTTGACGTGCGCCCACATGGTCTGGTGGCCGAAGCCGCAGAACTCGTGACACGGCATGGTGTGATCGGCGGGTTTGTCAAAGCGCGTATTCAGCGTAGCAACATAGCCGGGCACGACCATCGTGTTGATGTTGGTGTCGGTGACGAGCAGCCCGTGCACGACATCGGCGCTGGTGGTGCGTATTGTGATCGGCGTGTCGGCAGGCACCAGCAGGCATTGAGGCGTGAACGAATACTGCTGCGCGACAAAACGCACGACTACCGAGCCATCCGGCTCGACGGCGCTGCCGAGGTTGTCTTCGACGAATTCGCCCGACAGTTGCAGGCGCGAAGGATCGATCGTCTCGACTCGCGACGGCGGCATCATCGCCCAATGCAGCCCCGAGTACACAATGACGACGAGCATCAGCACGATCAGCGCCGTGGCGAAAATCGCCCAGCGGCGCTCGGCGCGTAAAGCGACTTCGTGACCGCTGCCCGGTTGGTGATTGGAATCAGTCGACATAGTCAGTGGATGACGCCGCGCGGCAGAAAGACAAGAAAGTAGAAGCCGAACCAGATCGCCATGACGATCAGCGTGGCGACGCCGGCCACGGCGATCGCGCCATGCGGGCCGGCCGCGACGACACGTTCCACTTCTTCATCCGTAGGTGGGGCCGCGCTGCGGGTATCGTTCGCTTCCATCTGGAGATTCTCCGGTGCAGCAGTTCAGGTTCAGTGCAGCGGTGCTTTGCGCAATTCGTTGACCTCGCGCGACGTCACCGGCTGGCCGTGGTTGCCCCACGCAGTGCGGATATAGGTGACGACGGCGGCGGCGTCGGTATCGTTCAACTCCTGACCGAACGGAGGCATGCCGTACGGTTCGGGATTGCGCGCCGTGCCGGGCGGGAAACCGCCGTTGAGCACGATGCGGATCGGGTTCACGGCGGAGTCCATTTCAATCGACTGGTTACGTGCGAGCGGCGGATAGTGCTGCAACTGACCCTCGCCGTTCGCGCCGTGACACAGGGCGCATTTGTCGGCGTAGATCTTTTCGCCGAGCGCAAACACGTTGGTATTGGTCGGTGCGGACGGGCCCGACTTGCGGCCGCGATTGTCCGGTAAGGTCTTGAGATAGACGGCCATCGCCTTGACGTCATCTTCCGTCATGTACTGAAGGCTGTGATAGGTGACTTCGGCCATCGGTCCGTACACAGCGCCGCGATCGGAAATGCCCGCTTGCAGCAGATCGACGATGTCCTTGATGCTCCAGTCGCCGAGACCGCCGTCTTTGTCGGATGTGAGCGAGGGCGCGTACCAGTTCTGCACCGGAATCAGACCGCCCGCGAACTGCTCGCTTTGCGACGAACCGCCGAGCATGTTGATCTTGGTGTGGCACATCGTGCAGTGCCCGAGTCCATCGACGAGATAAGCGCCGCGATTCCATTCGACCGATTTGGTCGGGTCGGGCTGGAACTCGCCTTCACGGAAATACAACGTGCGCCAGCCATATAGCAGCTTGCGCTGGTTGAACGGGAAGCGCAGCGTGTGCTTGTGATTCGGCTCGCGTACTGGCGCCACGGATTTCAGGTACGCGAAGATCGCGTTCGAGTCTTCACGTGTGACCTTGGTGTACTGGGCGATCGGCATCGCAGGGTAGAGCAGGGTGCCGTCCGGCGTGCGGCCGGTGCGCATCATCTTGAAGAACGCGTCCTCGCTCCATGTGCCGATGCCGTACTGCGCGTCCGGTGTGATGTTCGGCGAATACAGCGTGCCGAACGGCGTATCCATGGCGAGGCCGCCGGCGAATAGCTTGCCGCGAGGCGCGGTATGGCAGGCGACGCAGTCGCCGGCGCGCGCCAGATACTCGCCGCGTTTGACGATGTCGGGACGGGTGTCGGCTTTGTCGCCAGTGGTAGTTGCGGTAGTTGCGGTAGTTGCGGTTGTGGCGGCAGGCACGGCTTCAGCCGCGCTCGCTTCAGCGATCAACAGCGCTCGCGGTGCGCTGAAAAGCGCGGCGCCGCCGGCGACGATCAAGGCGGCAACCAGCAAGCTGAATACAGCGTTGCGACGGCGCTTCGTCATAGCATGTGCAACAGGGCGGATCGAGCGGAGGGTCGGCTTCATTGCGGTTGGCTCCCGCATGCAAGCGGCAGCCGCTCAGCGGACGCCGGCGCGGGCCGTGGATCGGCAGGGCGCGGCTGGCGCGCGAGCCAACTCGATACCGCGGTGATGTCCTTGTCGGTCAGCTTGACGGCGATCGAATGCATGCAGTCCGGCGCAAGCGCGTGACGTGTGCCCGAGCGCCACGTACCCATCTGCCCGGCGATGTAGCTCGCATGCAGGCCGAGCAGGCCCGGGATGCCAGGCTGCGTGCCCGTCATGCGTGCTCCATGACACGCGATGCACGCCGGGATCTTGCGTGCAGGGTCGCCTTGGGTGACGAGTCGTTGTCCGGCTGCGAGCACGGCCGGTGCCACGTCGGTGTGATCGGCATTCGGATAGGGCGGTTGCAGGTCCGCGAAGTACTGGCTGATCTTGCGCAAATAGTCGTCGGGAAGGAAGGCGAGCAGATAACCCATTGGCGGATAAGTGCGACCGCCGTCACGAAACGCGCTCAGCTGATTGAACAGATAGTCGGCCGGTTTGCCGGCGATACGCGGGAAGTAATCGTTGTTCAGGCCCTGGCCTTGCACGCCATGACACGAGGTGCAGGCGCGCACGCGCTCGTCCATGGCCGAGGGCATCGCGGCTGACGCGTCTGTGGCTGCGAACGCCGCACCACGCCACATGACGTAAAGCACCACCAGAATCGAAAATCCGATAGATCTACGATGCACGCCAGGCCTCGTCGGGGAACGGTTATTTTCGCTATTTATTTCTCATGCATTCGCTCGTGAATTCACTCATCGAAATCGATGAACGATGCATGACAAGCCTGCCAATTCTTTTTCATCACGACTGCATGAACAGCAAATCGAAACGGACTTATTAAGGAGGCACAGTATTGAAGCGATGCGGCAATGCAACTTCTTTATGAAGCAACGATCTGCCTGAGTGCGCCAATGGGTGGCGGCTTTCGGGCTGCATTAATAACGCTTGATGCGTCTCGCAGACGTGTAGCAGGTTGCAGGAATTTATCCGATGCGTCAATAAAATTTGCTGGACCAATCGGTGATGTATTTGATCAGCATAGGCGTCGATTAGAGCGCCTTCAATATTTATTCTTTGTTTGGTTCGAGTGCGGACTGCATCGCCGAATGCGATTGATGCACTGCGTTTCCGTCGTGTTCTCTGAGTCGCAGCGCGTGCATCGACGTGGAGCGCGTCAACTGAAGAGATGCATCAACGCCGTGCGTGCATTACTGACGCGTTCGCTTTCGCCGATTCGCCCCGGCAACAGATGAAACTCGACAGCGGGCAGTGCGGGCAACCCGACGCTCGGTGGACAGGCCACCAGGCCCCCGCCGATCGACGATTCGTTCAGGCAGGAAATGCCTAGCCCGGCCTTCAGCGCCAGTTGCAAGCCAGCCACCCCGGAGGCCGAATGCGACACCAGATACGGCACCTTGTGCTCATCGAGGAGTTTCACGACAAAGCGCTGCAACTGACAACTCGACGGTAGCAATACCAACGAATAAGGCGTGGCCGGCCGCGGACTGGCATCGGCCGCGCAGACCCATAGCAGTTTCTCGCGCCGCACCACGGTGCTTTGCGCGCTGCCGCGGCGGTTGGTGGCGCGTGTGCTCCCGGTGACGAGCCGCAACGAGAGGCCAATGTCGTATGACGCATCGTCGCCGGCGCTGCTATCGATCACCGCGCTTGGCTGCACGGTGACGTGCAGTTTCAAGCGCGGATGCTGTTCCGAGAACGTCTTGAGAATGCGCGCGATGTCGAGCGGACGGTAGTAGTCCGTGATGGCGATGCGCAGTTCGCCGTCGAGCGAGCGGCCTTGCAGGTCCTCGAACGCGGCCTCGCTCATGGCGATGATGCGGCGCGCGTGATCGAGCAGGCGGCTGCCGGCCGGCGTGGCGGTCACACCCTGCTTGCTGCGCACGAAGAGCGGCTGGCCGGCGCGTTCCTCGAGTTTCTTCAACTGCTCGCTCACCGATGACTGCGACAGGAACACGCGCTCCGCGCCTGCCGAGACGCTGCCCGATTCGGCGACGGCGACGAAGGTGCGCAGTTGAGTCAGGTCAAATCCGCGTTGACTCATGATTCGGTATATCCGATGGAAGTCATCTGATTTTCCGGCTTTTCCGATGGTTTGCCCAGCCGTAGGATACCTCCAATTCATTCATTGCAGAGGCTGTCATGGGAAACGATTCGATTGCCGCCGTGCGGGTACCAGGCGCGCGTACGGCGAGCCATCGGTGGAAAGTGCTGGGAGTGGGCTTTGCGGCGAACGCGAGTTTCTCGGCTGCTTTTTCAGGGATCCCGACTACGGCCGTGTTTTTGCGTTCGGGTTATCACCTCGGCAATGACGGGCTCGGACTGGTGCTCGGCATGCTCGGTTTGGGCATTGCGGTTAGCGAGTTGCCGTGGGGTTTGTTGACCGACCGTTGGGGCGACCGCCGCGTGCTGTTGCTCGGACTTCTTTCGACTGCCGCGGCGCTAGCCGGGCTCGCATTGTTCGTGGTTCCGTCCGGCGCGCATGTGCCGGGCGTGGCGACGCTCGCGCTCGGTCTGCTGCTTGTCGGCCTGCTCGGCGGCAGCGTCAACGGGTCGAGTGGCCGTGCGGTGATGGCCTGGTTTCGCGAAGGTGAGCGCGGCCTCGCGATGAGCATTCGGCAGACCGCGGTGCCGGCCGGCGGAGGCCTGGGTGCGCTGATCTTGCCGGCGCTCGCCTCGAAGTTCGGCTTCGCCAGCGCGTACTCCGTGCTGGCCCTTGCGTGTGCGATTACTGCGGCGTTTGCATGGCGGTGGCTGCACGAGCCTTCGCACGTTGAAGGGAACGGTGTGGGTGCGGCTCGCAACGCTGCGGTTACCGGTGCAGGTGCGGCGCCCGCGAAGGTCTCGCCGTTACGCGACATCGGCATCTGGCGTGTGGCGCTCGGCGCCGGCACGTTGTGTGTGCCGCAGATTGCCATCGTGACATTCGGGACCGTCTTCCTTCACGACTTCGGCCGCGCCGGTGTGCTGGCGATCAGTTTGACGATGGCAGCCGTGCAAACGGGCGCTGCGATTGCGCGGGTCTGGAGCGGTGCGTGGACCGACCGGCGCGGCAATCGACGCGCTTACATGCGCGCCTGCAGCGTGCTGACCGCGGTGCTGTTCGCCTCGCTTGCGCTGGTGACGAGCCTGGCCGGCATGCACCATACGGCCATGACGGCTGTGGTCGCACTGATGATCGTGCTGGGCGGCATAAGCGCATCTGCCTGGCACGGCGTTGCCTTCACGGAACTCGCGACCCTCGCGGGGACGAGCCGTGCAGGCACCGCACTCGCGATCGGCAATACCTGTATCTTTCTCACGCTGTTCCTGACGCCGCTCGCGATTCCGGTGTTGTTGTCGGTGGGTTCGTGGCCGATGGTGTGGGCGGTAGCCAGTCTGTGCGCATTGATCGCGCTGCCGGTATTTCCACGCGTGGCTCGCGTTAGCAAGCTGACGGCGGCACGCGCTTGTGATGCCACGTGATGGAGTAATAGCGACCGGTGGCGTTATGTTGCCGGTCAAATTCGTTATTTTTCATGCGACGAGAGCGGCGGTGCGCTCTCGTCGCTATGTTGCTTTTCAGAAGAAAAAATAGCGACGAAAAAACTCTCGCATATTCGATTTGCATAATTGCGCATTCCTGCTTTGATAGTTTCGCAATGGGCTATCAAATTGTCAGCGGGTTTCAGAGTGCTCCGATTTTCTCCGGTTTGTAGCAGTGGTTTTATGGCCGCCCTTGGTGCGGTGTCCTACGCCACTGGGCCATTAGAGCGCGCATGAAGCGGACGGTATTTCCCTATACGTTTGCTGAGTATGCCTACAACAGCAGAGACAAATCATGACGAAACTTCGAGTCATTCTTGCGGACGATCATCCATTCGTTCTGCTTGGCGTTCGGGCCGCGCTGGAAATGCACGCCGGTGTCACCATTGTCGGCGAAGCGACTACTCCCACTTCATTGATCACGCTGTTGGAGAGCACGCTATGCGATGTGCTCGTTACCGATCTGACGATGCCTGAGGTATCCGGCACGGTCGAAGATGGGTTGGACCTTGTCAGGCGAATCCGATCCTTATGGCCGTCGTTGCGCATCGTTGTGATGACGGCTCTGACGAACACTGCGATTCTGCGCGCCATCGTGTCAGATGGTGTAGTCAGCGTGCTCAGCAAAATGGAAACGTTGGACGAGCTTTGGCAAGCGATGGAGACGAGCAGGAAGGGTGACATGTACGTCGGCCGCTCCATCATTCAGGCGCTTGCTTTGCCTCGGGACGACGCGAGCGAACTGCCTCCTGTATCGCGATTGTCCTTCAGACAGGCAGAAGTTATAAGAATGTTCGTGCGTGGCCAATCGATCTCCGAGATCGCCGCGACGCTCGGATGCCATCGTCGCACTATCAGTCGTCAGAAACGCGAAGCAATGGCTAAACTCGGCGTTGCCAACGATCCCGGTCTCTTTGCTTATATTCGTGCGCATGGCGTTTGATGGAGTTAAATCGTATATCTAATCAATTTTCAGAGTGCGGTCATTGCTCATTTAAGAGCGATCTTATGTCTATCGGCCAGGATTTGATTAATGATCGCGGCACGGCCAGTTGCTCCGGAGAGAGCGGCAGGGAATTCAGGTACGGGGGAGAAAAAGACGATGAGCGATAACGTTGAACCAAGTACACCTGTGCGTACCATCATCGCGGACGATCATCCACTGGTTCTGTTAGCGATCGAGAATCTGATGATGGGCTATCCGGATATGCAAGTCGTCGGTCGTGCTGCCGACGCCACGGAACTGTTCAGAGAAGTTGATCGTGTTCCATGCGACCTCGTTTTCATGGACTTGTACATGTCAGGGGGCCTCTACGGCGACGGATTGGAGGCCGTCAGGCAGTTCAAGATGCGTTATCCCCAAGTCGCACTCGTAGTACTCACGATGGAAACCGAAGCGGCCGCGTTGAGAAAGGTCATTGCGCTCGGTGTCGATGGGCTGATCAGCAAGCGCGACCGGATCGATCTGATTCACGTGGCAGCCATCACGGCGCTGGCTCGGGAGTGCTACCTCGGGCCGGCGGTGCGATCGCTGATTGCCGATGCAACAGTCGCGCAGCGGCTCGATTTTGTCCGTCAAATGTTGTCGCGCCGCGAACTGGAGGTGTTCAGGCAGTACGCCTCCGGCCTTGGCGTAACGGAGATCGCCGCGCGCTTCGGGCGCAGTGTCAAGACCATCAGCGCTCAGAAATGTACCGCGATGCGCAAGCTCGATCTGCATAGCGACGCGGAGTTGTTCCGCTTCGCCGTCGAGCACGGTGTGATCTCTGAAGATTGTCTGCAGAACCGGCACTAAGCCGACGAGATGTCATGCCGGTCTGGTGGCATGGCGAACAGAAGATGTACTTGGCACATCCCGGGGAGGCACGTTGCGTGCAGGGAGTGCCAGTCGATAAGACAAGAAAAAATGACACAAAGAATCCGCGTCATCGTGGCCGACGATCACGATTGCGTTCGTGTTGGTGTGATGCGTCTGCTTCAAGCGGCGCCCCACATCGAGATAGTCGGTGAGGCGCCCGATACCGAAACGCTGGCCGAATTGCTCGACGCCCATGCGTGCGACGTCGTCGTATCGGATATCGGCATGCCGGGCATCCACGGTGCCAACAATGCCGTCTCGTTTCTCCGCCGTCTGTTGCGGGGGCGGCCGCGCCCCTGCGTCGTCGTACTGACGATGATCTGCCATGTGCACATGCTTTCAGGATTGTTGCACCTCGGCGTGGCCGGAATCGTCGATAAGCGCGATACCGCCGCGGCGTTGATCGAAGCGATCGAGGCAGCGGTTGGCGGCCGTGTTTATCTATCGGACCAGGCGCGCATTGCGATGGACGCATGCGATGCGCCGCCACAGCCGCGCGCGGGTGTGCTGAGCGCGCGTGAGTGGGAGGTCTTCCAGCTTTATGTGCAAGGTTTGGCGGTCCACGAAATTGCAGCGCGACTGCAGCGCAGCGGCAAGACCATCAGCACGCAGAAGCGAAGCGCGATGCGCAAGCTCGGGCTCGAGACTGAAAACGACCTTATCGACTATGCGAGACAGATTGGGTTGACCTGATAGCTGCGTCAGAGAACTAGACTGCGACTCCTGTGATGATTCTTAGGATTTTAGGAGTCTTCTGATTGGTTGGGTGAAGTTGCCGCTTCATAGTTATGAATTAGCTGAGGCTCGACGTCCAACGCCGCCTGACGAAGGCAGTTATTTCGCCATGCTGAGCAATGCCGAGCCTGGAAAATTCAGGCAAATGTCTAGCGGCTGGAGTAGAGCACCGTCTGCCATTTGCGCAAATACTGGGAGGCGGAATGGTAGGGCTAGGCAAGCGGTTATGGGTCGAAGGAGTCGGGACGGCGTGGGTGGTGTTCATCGGCTGCGGCAGCATTGTATTGAACACCGGCGCGGTCCAGCAAGGTTACGGCGTCCTTGAAGTCTCACTCGCATTCGGTCTCGCGCTCGTCACAGCGAGCTATGCGTTCGGCGCCTACTCAGGCGCGCACTTCAATCCGGCTGTCACGATCGGCTTCACGGTCGCGCACCGTTTCCCGGTTCGGGATCTGCTGCCCTACATTGCTGCCCAGATTCTCGGGGCCATCGCAGCCGCAGCGCTGCTCGTTTACGTGGCGAGCGGACGCCCCGGCTTCGAACTGGCCGCGAGCGAATTCGCAGCGAACGGTTTTGGCGAACATTCTCCAGCCGACTATCAACTTCATTCCGCACTGGTCGTCGAGCTTGCACTGTCGTTCGCTTTCGTCTTGGTGAGTCTGATGGTGACCTGCCGGCGAAAGTTGCGACCGATCGCACCGCTGGTCGCCGGTGCGTCTCTGATGATCGTGTACATGGTGTCGATTCCCGTTACCAACGGTTCGATCAATCCCGCTCGCTCTACCGGTCAGGCGTTGTTCGTCGGCGACTGGGCACTCGACCAGCTCTGGCTGTTCTGGGCCGCGCCGTTGCTGGGCGGCGTCGCTGCAGGTGCGCTGTTTTCCTTCCTCCGGTGCAAGTCCAGCCGGCGTGCGGCGTCGCTCGTTCACGGGCAGGGCGAAGTCGCGTGAGCGTCGCCTCGTCTAATTTCATGGTGCTCGCCATGAGACGCCAACGCGGTGTCGCGGTGCGGCATGTGGTCCGGCGTGTATCGCAATGTCTGCTCGTGATGTTCGCCTTTGTTGTCGCGCTGATGCCGCCGGCGGCGGCCCAGCCTGTCGCTGATTCATCGCATCCGCAAGTCGGCGGCGCCTTTCCTGCCACGTTGACCATCGGCGTTCTAGCGAATGGATGGTTGCCTCTCGACGGACTTCAGGACGGTCAACCAACCGGCTTGAGCGCCGACTATCTCCGCGCTCTCGTTGGGTCGAACGTCGTGATCGAGTCCAAAGTGTTCCCTGACATGCCGCAGCTACTGGCCGCAGCCTGCGCCGGCAATGTCGATCTGGTCATGAGTCTCGCGCGTACACCCGAGCGGGAACGCTGCTTCAGCTTCAGCGCGCCGTACTTTCGGGCGTCGGCATCGGTGGTGGTACGTCGCGACGGCAATGTGTACACGAGCGCTGCCCAGCTTGCCGGCGCGCGCCTCGCGGTGGAGAAAGGGTTTGCGCTGGAGCGTTCGTTGCGCGAGCGCTTTCCACGCGCCCAGCTGGCAACCTTCGCCAGTACGCACGCAGCGCTTCAGGCGGTCGCACAAGGCGATGCCGATGCCTATCTCGGCTTTACTCCGGTCGTTCAGTATGCGCTGGCCACCGGGGAATTCCGCGGCCTGCAAGTTGCTTTCGAGGAAGGCGGCAGAATCGCTGACTTGCGCTTTGCCGTCCCGCGCAGCCGGGTGGCGCTACGCGACCAGATCGATCGTGCGCTCGCTTCCATGAGTCCGGCCGACGACACGGCGATCCGTGCGCGCTGGCTATCCAGCAGCTTCGACGCGCAAGCTGTCTCCACTGCGCGGCGCCTCGCACTGACAGCCGAGAAGCAGCGCATCCCACAGAAGGGGCTGGCCGGCAACACGGCGGAGTCGGGAACGTGGAGCGTTACCGCCGTGCGCCTTTTGCCCTTGCTGATTGGTATCGGTCTCGTGTTGCTGGTTACGCTACGCGCGTATCTGCTGCTGCAACGCGAGGTCAGGCTGCGCAAGCAGACCGAACGCGAACTGGCGCTACAGCTTAACTTTCAGGAAACCATGATGGAGATGGTTCCTTATCCGCTCGTCGCCAAAGATCTGGATGGACGCTACATCGCGATTAACCGTGCGTATGAAGAAGTGTGTGGTTTGCGCCGCGAAGCGGTGATCGGACGTACGGCCGTCGAGGTCCAGGCATGGGGTGAAGCCAATAGCCACGTTCTGGATGACCTCACACGCAAGATGCTGAACGGCGGCGAGCCTGCGCAGGCGGAACTCGAGTTTGAACGCAGCACAGGTGACCTGCGGCACGGCCTGTTCTGGTCACGGATATGTCATAGCAGCGACGGCAGGGCCAGTTGTGTGCTCGGAACCATGGTCGATATCACCGATATCCGGCGTGCTGAAATGCTCGCGCGCGAAACCGAGCGGCGCCTTTTCGACGTCACGCGCTCATTGCCGGCTGTCGTATTTCAATTGCGACGCACCGTGGGCGGCGCGTATTCGTTTCCGTATATCGGCGGCGACACACGACATCTGCTGGGCGCCGCCCCTGCCTCGTCGATGAACCGCGAAGAAATCGATTTCAGACGTGTCTGCGAAGAGGACCGGCCTTTCGTGCTGGCCGAACTTGAGCGATCGGCGCGTTGCGAAACGCCGGTGAATATGGAGTTCCGCTTCGAAGTCGAGTGTGAGATCAAGTGGGCGCGCGCGGAGCTGGTGCCGCGTCGCGAGAGCGATGGCAGTGTTGTCTGGAGCGGCTATTGGGTGGACGCGAGCGTCGAGCACGCGCGGTCCGAGGAACTCGCGCGAGCGCGCGACGTGGCAGAAGCCGCCTCGCGTGCAAAAGATGACTTTGTCGCGATGATGAGTCACGAAATCCGTACGCCGATGAACGGCGTGCTCGGCCTCGTCGAAGTGCTGGAGCGCACGCCGCTCAATGCGGATCAGGGGGAAATGTTGAGCATGATCCACGAGTCGGCGGGGGCATTGCTGCAGATTCTGGACGACTTGCTCGACTATTCGAAGATCGAAGCGGGGCGGCTGACTATCGAAGCCGAACCGATCGACATGCGCGAGTTGGTCGACAACGCGGTCGGTTTACTCGCGGGCCGCGCCCACGAAAAGGGCTTGAAAGTACGCGTGGATATCGCGCCCGAAGTCGCGGCTACGCTCCGTGGAGACAGCGTGCGATTGCGGCAGATTCTGTTCAACCTGCTCGGCAACGCCATCAAGTTCACGCCGAAGGGCGAGGTCGACGTGCAGGTCGCGGTCGTCGATCAGGCCGGCGACGTTCAGACGATCGAGATGACTGTCGAGGACACTGGCATCGGCATTGCGCCGGAGCTGCAGGCGCAGTTGTTCGAGCCGTTCGTGCAGGCGGAGACGTCTACTACCCGCCGCTTCGGCGGTACCGGCCTTGGTCTGACGATATGCCGCAAGTTGATCGATCTGATGAACGGAACCCTTGAATTGCATAGCGAACCTGATGTCGGTACACGCATGACGGTGCGCCTCACCATGCCAGTGGCATCGCAGCACTACTCAGTGAACGGCTTGCGCGGCAAGCGCGGCGTTGTGGCGACGGACGACGCGCGGGTCGCACAGGCGCTGATGCATTTCGGCCAGGCCCTTGGACTAGAACTGAGTCGCGTATCGCCGCATGTGGCCGAACTATGCGATTCCGCCGGCCTGGAAGGCGTGGATATGATTTTCGTGAGTGAAGATGCGGCGCTGCCGACGAACGCCAGGCCCGGGTCGCGGATCATCTGCCTGACCGAGAAACCCAAGCCGACGGGCTATCGCATCCTCGACAGCAACGTGCGCGTCAGTATCAACCCAATCTCGTGGCGTGGTCTCGGTGCGGCGTGCGCCGCGGCGATGACGGGGTTGCCATCCATGGCGCCGCATTCCACCGGCATGCCGCGCAAGGCCGAAGGCGCTGCTGTCCCGCCGGACCGCGAACGGGCAATTGCCAGCGGACGGCTCATCCTGGTTGCGGAAGACCACCCGGTCAATCAGGAGTTGATTCGTCATCAACTGGCCTTGCTCGGTTTTGCCTGCGACGTGGCGAACGACGGCGTCGAGGCACTGGCCGCGCTCGAGCAAACCAGCTATGGATGCCTGATCACGGACTGCCACATGCCGAACCTGTCCGGCTACGAATTGGCCCGGCGTATCCGGGAACGGGAGCAGGATGGCATGCACCATTTGCCGATCCTCGGGATTACCGCGAACACCGCGCCGGAAGACCTGAAGCTATGTCGCGACGCCGGCATGGACGACTGTCTCGTCAAGCCGACGCGGCTTGCTACGCTACGCGAATACCTGAGCCGTTGGTTCGGCACTGACAGCGCATGGCAAGCGGCTCCCGGTGAAACGCTCAGCGCACCGCCGGTTTTCGGGCAGGATGCGCATGGCGGCGCCGAGCCATTTGTCCCTGTCGACCTGAGTCATATGACGCAGTTGTGGGGAAGCGAATCGACCGTCAAGGCATTGCTCGATTCATTCGTGTCATCTGTGCGCGAAGACGTGCAGGCATTGTCGCCGCTACTCGAACACGCCGAGGTCGAGCGTCTGCGCGAGTGGCATCATCGCGTGGCGGGAGCTGCGAGCGTATTGCAATACCCGCCGCTGCTCAACGCGTTGGAGGACTACCGCCAGGGTATCACCGTCAAGACGCCGGAGCGCTTGCGCAGCGACGGGTTGGCTTTGGTGCGCAAGTGCAATGCGATGCTGGATGGAATCGAGGAACAGGCTGCGTTACTTGCATGACGCTACTTCACGCCGCATCGCACCGAGGCGCGGCTGTAACGCCTCGCTTGCGCGACCGCATTGACGCGCGCTCGTGAATAAATCCACGCAGCGAATCGAGAGGACGAAAAAAAACGCGGCCGAAGCCGCGTTAAAGATTTGGAGACATCCCTCGATGAAGGAGTCACTTCTCGCAGTCGGAAGCATAATCCGGATGGCGCAAAAGATTCAGTACGAATTGCGCAATTAACTGTTTGTAAATATCGAAGAAGGCGTCGCGCAGATCGCCGCAATGTCATTTGACCCCGACGCAAACAGCTGTAACGGATTTGCACTAGTATGTGGTGGCTCTGCGCGTGACCGAAATGTCGGTGCGGCGGTGCATCAAAGTCCGGAGAAGACCATGATTGCGCTTCGAAAACTAAATCTTGCTGTGGTGTTGTGGGCGTTGGCATCGGGCGTCGCTTTTGCGGATACGGTGGCGTTGAAGGCTGACCTCGAACCGTCGAGCGAGGTGCCGCCGCGCGTGAGTCACGGGCACGGCATGTTGAACGCCACGTTCGATACGTCGACCAAGTCCCTGCAATGGACGGTCACCTATGAAGGGCTGAGTGGTCCGGCAACCGCCGCGCACTTCCACGGCCCGGCGCCGGTCGGGCAGAACGCGAAGGTCCAGGTGCCAATCGGCAAGGACGCGTTGGCGAGCCCGATCAAAGGATCGGCGGCGCTCACCGAACAGCAGGTGACGGACCTGATGGCGGGACAGTGGTACTTCAACGTCCATACCGAGCAGAATCCGACGGGTGAGATTCGCGGGCAGGTTTTGCCGGCGAACTAGGCAAGAGGACAACGAGAAAAGCCTTGCCCGGTGGCGCGGGCGCTTTTTCGAGATTAGAAGCCGCCGTCCACTGGCGCGGCGGCGAACGCACGTACCATGTTGGGACACTATCGAAGGAGCGTGTCCCAATGAGTTGGCAAAGTGCACTCGCCTGCTGGTATCTGCGTAAGCAGTTTCGACCGCAAACTCTCAAGCCGACTATCAATGTGGAGAAGGCGCGTGCGCTGACAGCCAAGCGCGCCTGGTCGCCGCGCGTGCCGGGGGGCTGGCGTCTGCGCGAGTCGTACGGGCCGAACGATTGGCCGCTGCAGGGTGAGTGGATCGAGCGCGCCGACGGCGTGTCCACTTCCGGGAATGGCCCGACCGTGCTATATTGCCACGGTGGTGGCTACTACTTCTGTTCGCCGCGTACGCATCGCTCGCTCGTATTCGGACTCGCCACGCGTGCGAACGCACCGATCTTTTCCCTCGACTACCATCTCGCTCCCGAGCACCGTTTTCCGGCGGCGCTCGATGATGCAACAGCAGCCTACCGTCAGCTGATCGCGGACGGCACGCCGCCCGAGTCGATTGTAATCGCGGGGGATTCAGCGGGCGGCGGCCTTGCGCTCGCTACGGTAGTCGCCTTGCGCGACGCCGGCGATCCGTTGCCGGCAGGCTGCCTGCTGTTCTCGCCGTGGACCGATCTCGCCGCTGCCGGCGCCACCATTCGCACCAACGACGGTCTCGATCCCATGTTCAGCGGTCCCGCCATCGCGCGGGCCGCGCAGGTTTATCTCGGCGATACGCCCGCCACGCACCCCTACGCTTCGCCGGTCTATGCCGACATGCAAGGCTTGCCGCCGCTCTTCATCATGGCGGGCAGCACCGAGGTATTGCTCGATGATTCGCAACGCGTTGCCGACAAGGCGCGCGCGGCGGGCGTCGACTGCGAACTCGAAGTGTGGAAGAAGATGCCGCACGTCTGGCCCTTGTTCACGCCATTCATCCCGGAAGGCGGCCGCGCACTCGACCGCGCCGCGGCCTTCGTGCGGCGCGTGACGAGTGCAACAACGAGCGGGCGCGACACGACCGCTCAGCCGTCCAAAGTGACGTCGATCGCCTGATAGGCGGCTTCGACCGTTTCCAGGCCGTATTGCCGCTCCAGCCGCCGCACGGTGAAGTGACCGTGCGCGACCTGCTGGAAGTGGTCGATGAATACCGTGTTGACCATCGCGCCAAGCACCGCGCCAATCGCCGGAATCGACTTGGCGGCGATTTGCTCGCTCACCTGCACCGAAAAGCGCGCGGCAATTGTGTTGAGCAGACGTAGCAAGGCCGCCGAGCCATGCGCGGTGAAGCCTTTCGTCGCGATTTCGGATGAAGCCTTCGATACCGCCTGCGCCAGCGCGCCGCGCATGATGAAGTAGCCGAAGTCGGCGTCGTCGTCGGCCTTCGAGGTGCCGCCCATGCCGAGCACCGTCAGGCATTGCAGCTGCGTGTCGATCGACGACAGATCCTCGCCTTCGCTACGCGCGATGTCGCAGATCGAGCGAAACATCAACGTGGTCGTGACCGGTAACTCGACGGGCAGCGCGAACAGACCGAATGCGCCGCCAGCCGCGCCGGTGGTCGCCACAGCGAACTTGTGCAGCAGATTGCTCGGTTTGTCGGGCACCACAAGGGGCGAGGCGCCGGCCTGCCGTCCCAACGTGCGCAGCGCGATCGAGAGGCATTTGCGCAACGCGAGTTCCGTCGCATCCGTGACCTTTTCGTTGGCAAAAGCCGGCATGCGCGCGAGCAGTTTCTCGAGCGGTGAGCCGACGATGCTCGCCAATTTCATCGCCAGCGCGGGGCTCTCCAGTTCGTGTTTCGCGCGTCGCAGCGCGCTCAGGTCGTCGTCCGATAAGGATTGTGCTGCGAGCGAACTCGGCTCCATGTGCCTCCCTGGCGTCTTGTGTTGTTCATTCTTCAGTCGATTGCCGATGCGGCGAGCCGCACCGGCGTGTTCCAGCTTAGAGCATCACCTCATGGTATGATTCCCGATCGTTTGACGAGTCAACTGTTGCTCCATCAAAAATGGCTGTCCATACCGCGGCCCACCACTCGAGTGGGCAAGTTTTACCTTTCCGTGAGTCGCTGCTGGCGATGCTCGGCGTTTCCTTCGTTTCGATGCTGGTCGCACTAGACCAGACCGTGGTCGGCACCGCGCTGCCCACGATCGTCGCGGAACTGAAGGGTTTCGAGCTCTACGCGTGGGTCGGCACCTTGTATTTGCTGACCTCGGTGATCACCGTGCCGATCTTCGGCCGCCTCGGCGATTACTACGGGCGCAAGCCATTTGTGATCGCATCGATCGTCGTGTTCACTGCGGCTTCGGTGCTCTGCGGCGCTGCCAACAACATGCTGTTCCTCGTGCTCGCGCGCGGCTTGCAGGGCATCGGCGGCGGCATGCTGGTCGGCACCGCCTTCGCGTGCATTCCTGATCTGTTTCCCGACTCGGTCGTGCGACTGCGCTGGCAGGTGCTGATGAGTTCGGCGTTCGGGATTGCGAACGCGGTGGGGCCGTCGCTCGGCGGTTTTCTCACGCAGTACTACGGCTGGCGCTCGGTTTTCTATGTGAATCTGCCGGTCGGTTTGCTGTCGCTATTTTTCGTCTGGCGCTTTCTGCCGCATCTGCGGCACATCGAGCACGAAGGAAAGATGCGGCTCGATTGGCCGGGTGCGTTGTTGATCGCGGTGGCGCTCGGTTCGCTGCAATTGTTCGTCGAGTTGCTGCCGAAGCACGGCGTCACCTTGAGCGCCTTCGCGTTGCTTGCGCTGAGCGTCGCCTCTGCATACGGCTTGTGGCAGTGGGAAAAGCGCTGCCCGACGGCGATTCTGCCGGTGGATATGTTTCGCAATCGCAGTCTGGCCGCGCTCTTCACGCTCGCCGTGCTGGGCGGCTTCACAATGTTCTCGTTGCTGTTCTACGCACCGTTGCTATTTCAGGGCGGCTTCGGGATGTCGCCGAAAGAGGCGGGGCTTGTCATTACGCCGCTCGTCGTATTCATCACGATCGGCAGTATCGCCAATGGCCGCATCGTCTCACGTGTACGCAATCCGAATCTGATGCTGTACGTCGGCTTCGCGCTGGTGGCGCTGTCGTGCCTCGGCGTGGTCGTCGCGACGCGTGCCATGCCTCAATGGCTGCTGATGTCGTTCATGGTGCTCGGCGGACTCGGTCTCGGCTTCGTGATGCCGAATCTGACGATCTTCGCGCAGCAGACCGCGGGCCGCGAACACCTCGGTATCGCCACCGCGTTGCTGCAGTCGCTGCGGATGATCGGCGGGATGATCGGCACGGCGTTGACCGGCACGCTGATCAGCCATATGTACGCGAGCGGCGTGCGTAGTGCGCTCGAAAACGATCACGCGTCGCAGTGGTTCGCCGATCTCGGCGACCCGCAAATCCTCATCAATCATGATGCGCAAACCACCTTGCTCGGCCAGCTGACGCATGCGGGCCACAACGGCGCGATGCTGCTCGAGAGTGCGCGCGAGTCGCTCGTTTCAGCCATTCATCTGGGTCTCGCGCTCGCGGCGATCATCGCCGTGGTGTCCGTGTGGCAAAGCCGGCGTGTGCCGCCGGTCAAGCTTCAGCGCAAGCTCGAGCCGGTGATCCACGCGGATTGATTTTTTAGCCTTACCGTTTTACTGACAGATCATGGAAGAACAGGACCGCGTCGCCGTCATGCAGCAGTTCGGCCGCACTTATCGGGCGTTCATGTCGGCATTCGAAGCTCACGTGGGCCATCCGTTGCCGCGCTGGCGCATTCTGCTCGCGCTGCACGAACAGGCCGGCGAATCGTCGCAGAAGCGGCTGGTCGAGCGCTTGCGCGTCGATCCGGGTGCGCTTACGCGGCAACTGAAAACGCTGGAGGGTCTAGGCTGGATTGCTCGCAGCATGGATACCCGCGATAACCGCGTGACCAATGTGCGGTTGACCGAAGCGGGACGGTCGGCGACCGAAGCCAGCTTGCCGCGTCGTAACGCTTTTTTGCACGACACGATGGCGGCATTACCGGACGAAGCGCTGAGCGCGTTGTCGGGGGCGTTGAAGATGCTGGAAGTGCGGATTGGCGAAGTGGCGGCTGCGACTGGCGCTGCGGCTGCGTCGGCTGCCCAGGTGTCTGACACGGCGGAGGCCGACCCGGCTCGCTGAGCCAGCGAGGGCTGAACCTGCCGATTGAGCGGCAAGGCTGCAACAAACGGCGCGCCACCTTGCGGTGAAACGCGCCGTTTCCATCACGATCAGAAGAACGTTTCGATCACTTCCGTGACGCGATACGACGGATCGACCACCAGCACCTGACGCCACTTGTCAAACGTCAGGCAGGGATGCGAGATGTCGAACGCGATCATGTCGCCGACCTTCAGATCGGCGCCCGCGGGAATCCGCAGATACGCGTGCTGATCCATCAAGCCGAAAATCTCCCAACCTTCGCTCGCCGCGATATCGCGTGGCGCTTCGGTGCCCGGACGATAGTGGCGTGACGGCTCCGGCATGCCTGCGTCGAAAGCGGAATCGCGTTTGCCGAGGCCGATGATTGCGCGATCCGGTTCCGGAATCGACTGCACATACGCCCACAATTGCAGCGCCGGCAGCAAGCCTTCGCCCATTTTCTTCGCGACCGGATTGCGCGCGAAGATGTCCGTCTGCGCTTTGCGGTACACGCCGACGTCATGCGTCAGATAGCAGCCGGGCCGCAGCACGACTTCGACCTTGCCGGTCTCCGAGGCCTTCACGAATTCTTCTGCGACCACGTCGTACCAGGCCGAGCCGGCGCCTGACAGAACAGCCGGCGTGCGGGCAAAACGCCCTTCGTCGACGAGCGCGCGCGTCACAGCGACGGCGCTCTGCAGGAACTCGCGTACTTCGTGTTCTTCTTTCAGCACGCCTTCATACAATTCGACGCCTGCCAGCTTCAACACATCCGGATAGCGCGCGATCGCCTCGAGCACCGCGTTGCGCTGCGCTTCGTCGCGCACGCCGGTGCGGCCGCCCGGCACGCCGAGCTCGAGCAACACCTGCAGCGGCTTGCGTACCGACGTGAAAAACTGACCCAGTTGTTCGACGCCTTCGACCGAATCGACGAGGCAGAAGAACTCGAAATCCGGGTCGCTCAACAACTCGGCGATCATCATCATGTTGCGGCGGCCGACTAGCTGGTTGGCCATCAGGATCCGCGACACACCGCCGTGATACGCGGCGCGCACCTGATGCGCGGTGGCGAGCGTGATGCCCCATGCGCCGGTTTCGAGCTGACGGCGAAACAGTTGCGGCGCCATGGTGGTCTTGCCGTGCGGCGCGAGCTTGACGCCGTATTCCGCGACGAACGCCTGCATCCACTTCAGGTTGTGTTCCACACGATCCGCGTACAGCACTGCGGCGGGCAGGCTCACGTCTTCGTTCAGCAGGTTCCACTCGAGGCGCGCGGCATCCGTGAGTTGGATGCTGGTGCCCGGAACCATGCCCAAGCCCTTGCTATAAGGATCAATCGTTGCGCCCTGATAGTTTGTAACTTTCATGTCTCCCTGCTCCATCGTCCAGTTAAATCGAATCAAAGTTGACTTTACCATGTTACCGAAAGTACGATGGTTGGAGGAATGTTATTTAGTACCACGGTTTTCCGGAAGCGCTTTGTAAGCGTTCGCGAGACACCCCACAGCCTGCAATGAACTTAACCGCCGAACCGCTGGCCTTTGATATCGTCGCGCGCATCGCCGAATGCGCGCCGGAACTGCGTTCGGCCGAACGGAAGGTTGCCGCGCTGATTCTCGACGACCTGACCGGCGCATCGCGCGCCAGTATTGGCGCGCTCGCCCAGCAGGCGGAGGTGAGCGTCGCGACCGTGACGCGCTTTGCCAAGGCGGTGGGTTGTCGCGACGTGCGGGAGTTGAAGCTGCGGCTCGCGCAGGCGGCCGCTGTCGGGCAGCGCTTCCTGCAGGCGGGCGGACCCACCGACGCGCCCGAACCGATTGCCACCCGCGTGTTCGACGAACTGCAGACCGCGCTGGCACATAACCACCAACTTCTTCGTCAGGCGCCTTTAGCCGAAGCCGCAGCCACGCTGCGCGCCGCGCGGATGATCTACGTGTTCGGCATGGGCGGCGGCTCGACCGCGCTTGCCGACGAAATGCGGTTCAGGCTCGTGCGCCTCGGCCGGCCGGTTGCAACCTATCAGGACGGCCTGTTGCAGCGCATGGTGGCGAGCACCGTGTCGCGCGAATGCGTGGTGATTGCGTTGTCCACCACCGGGCGCGTGCCCGAGATGGTCGAGAACTGCAAGATCGCGCGCAGCTACGGGGCGACTGTGATCGCTCTGACCGCGCCGGCTTCGCCGTTGGCCAAACTGGCCGATTGGGTGATCCCGATCGTCGCCTTCGAAACCGATTTCATTTACAAGCCGTCGTCGTCGCGCTACGCGATGATGATGGCGCTCGATGTGCTCGTCACCGAACTTGCCGTGAGTCAGGGTGACGAGAGCCGCGAATTGCTGCGCCGCATGAAGCACGCGCTCGACGCGCACCGTGGCGGCGGCGACCGACAACCGTTAGGAGACTGATCCATGCATTCGCATCCCGAAGCCGCCGATACGCTGATCGTCGGCGCGCAACTGTACGACGGCACGGGCGCGCCGCCGGTCGAACGCGACGTAGCGATCCGCGACGGCCGCATCGCCGCGATCGGCAATCTGTCGAACTGGCTCGCCGAAGAGGTGATCGAGGCGAACGGCCGCGCGCTGGCGCCAGGCTTCATCGACGTTCATACGCATGACGACACGCACGTGATCCGTTCGCCGCAAATGCTGCCGAAGATCACGCAGGGCGTGACGACGGTGATCGTCGGCAATTGCGGGATCAGCGCGTCGCCGGTGTCGCTGAAGGGCGATCCGCCTGATCCGATGAATCTGCTTGGCGAGCGCGATGCGTTCCAGTACCCGACTTTCGCTGCGTACGTCGAAGCGGTGAACGCCGCGCGCCCGGCAGTGAATGTCGGCGCGCTGATTGGGCACACGGCGTTGCGCAGCAATCAGATGGACCGGCTCGATCGCGCGGCGACCGCGGCGGAAATTGACGGCATGCGCGCGCAACTCGAAGAGGCGTTGTCGAACGGGGCGTTGGGTTTGAGTTCAGGGCTCGCCTACGGCTCCGCCTTCTCCGCGCCGACCGAAGAAGTGATGGCGCTGGCCGAACCGCTTGCCGCCGCAGGCGCGCTTTACACCACGCACATGCGCACCGAGTTCGACGCGATTCTCGACGCGATGGACGAGGCGTACCGGGTGGGCCGTCACGCGCACGTGCCGGTGGTGATTTCGCATCTGAAGTGCGCGGGTCCGTCGAACTGGGGGCGTAGCGTTGAGGTGCTGAAGTCGCTGGAGGGCGCCCGTCGTTTGCAGCCGATCGGTTGCGATTGCTATCCGTACAACCGCAGTTCGTCGACGCTTGACGTGAAGCAGGTGACGGGTGACATCGACATCACGATCACGTGGTCCGAGCCGCATCCCGAGATGGCGGGCAAGCTGATCAGCGAGATTGCTGCCGAATGGGGCGTCACGCAGCAGGAGGCCGGCAAGCGCTTGCAGCCGGCGGGCGCGGTGTATCACAACATGTCCGAGGACGACGTGCGGCGCATTCTGTCGCATCCCGCGACGATGGTTGGCTCGGATGGATTGCCAAACGATCCGTTGCCGCATCCGCGGTTGTGGGGCGCGTTTCCCCGCGTGCTTGGGCACTACGTACGTGACGCCGGTTTGCTGCCGCTTGAAGAGGCGGTGCGCAAGATGACCAGCTTGTCGGCGCGCCGGTTTGGCTTGGCGCAGCGTGGCGAGGTGCACATCGGTTATCACGCGGATCTGGTGTTGTTCGACCCGGCCAAAGTGCGCGACGCGGCGACGTTCGAGAAGCCGCAACAGGCGGCCGATGGAATCGACGCGGTGTGGGTGAATGGCGTGTTGGCTTACCGCGATGGCGCGGTGACTGGCGAACGGGCAGGGCACTTTGTGGCGCGTGGTGCGGCGTCGAAGGGCGATGCGCACGGCGCGTTTTGATTTTTTTCTGATTGATGTGGCTGATGTGGCACGGGGTTGTGGCGTTGCTCGCGCTGCGTGCCGGACTTTTTAAGGAGTTGGATGATGAAGCGATATGGCGTTGAAGGTGGCAAGGGTACGGGTGGTCAACATATGCCCTTTGCTCGAGCGGTCGAAGCGGATGGCTGGTTGTTCGTTTCCGGGCAGACGCCGATGGAAAATGGCGAGGTGATCAATGGTGGGATTGTTGAGCAATCGCACAAGGCGATTCAGAATGTTTTCGCTATTTTGAAGGAAGCCGGGTATGGGGCGGAGCATGTTGTCCGCTGTGGTGTGTGGCTGGATGATCCGCGGGATTTTGCTTCGTTTAATAAGGTGTTTCGGGAGTATTTTGGGGAGAATCCGCCTGCGCGGGCGTGTGTGGTTTCTTCGATGGTGATTGATTGTCGGGTTGAGGTTGACTGCGTCGCTTATAAGAAGCCTTCGGTTTAAGGTTTTTTGGTCGTCGTAGGCGCTGATTGGGCTTTTTGCCTGCGCGGCGCTTGTTTGTCAGTGTTCCTGGGGCTTTGGCCTTTCCTTGTTTTGTTAGTGGTCTATTAGTGTTGCCCCTGTGCGGGGCGGCAC